>NZ_JAUZMZ010000320.1:0-2534 GCF_036327435.1 Rhodococcus chondri
TGCGAGGCCGAGGCGGCGGTGCGCAGCAGCGGCCGGCGGGGGCGCGTGTCCCGGCCCTCGGTGATCGTCGGCGACTCCGCCACCGGTGAGATCGACAAGATCGACGGACCGTACTTCTTCTTCCCGGCGCTCGCACGGCTTGCCGCGCTGCCGTCGCGGTTGCCACTCGTCCTCCCCGATCTGGGCGCCACCAACATCGTGCCCGTCGACTATGTCGCCGATGCGATCACCGAACTGATGCATCGTGACGGGCTCGACGGCCGCGCATTCCATCTCGTCGCCCCGAAGTCGCAGCCCCTGCGGGACGTGTTCACGGCATTCGCGCGCGCGGCCGGCGCGCCGACACCTGTGGCGTCCGTGCCTGGTGCGCCGGTCCGGGCACTGCTGACGACGACGGTGGTCCCGGGACTCGACACCGTCCGACGTCTGCTGTTGCAGCGCCTGCGGATTCCGCCGGTGATGCTCGAGCAGATGTCCCTGCCCACCGTGTTCACCACGCGCAGCACCCGCGACGCGCTGCGCGGCAGCGGACTCGTCGTGCCCGCTCTCGCGGACTATGCACCCGTGCTGTGGGAGTACTGGCGTGCGCATCTGGACCCCGACCGTGCCCGGCGCGACGACCCGCGTGGCCCGCTCGTCGGCCGGCACGTGCTCATCACGGGCGCCTCGTCCGGTATCGGCCGGGCTACCGCCGGCGCGGTCGCCGGCAAAGGCGCGACGGTCCTGCTCCTCGCACGACGCGCGGGCGAACTCGACGCCGTTGTCGAACAGATCCGCGGCGACGGAGGTCACGCCCATGCGTACCCGTGCGACCTCACCGACCCCGAGTCCGTCGAGCACACCGTCAAGACGATCCTGGCGGAGCGCGACCACATCGACATGCTCGTCAACAACGCCGGGCGCTCGATCCGCCGCGGCCTGTACCACTCGACCGACCGGATGCACGACTTCGAACGCACGATGGCCGTCAACTATTTCGGAGCGGTCCGGCTGACTTTGGCACTGCTACCGCACATGCGCGCACGCCGATTCGGGCACATCGTCAACATCAGCACCGCCGGGGTGCCGGCGCGCACACCCCGCTTCGCCGCCTACATCGCGTCCAAGTCGGCGCTCGAAGGCTTCGCCGAAGTTGCGGCCGGTGAAACATTGAGCGACGGAATCACTTTCACCACCATTCGGATGCCACTCGTGCGAACCCCGATGATCGCCCCCACCGAGGAATACAGCCACGGGCCGGCCGCCAGCCCCGAGCAGGCCGCGGACATGGTGGTGCGGGCCCTGATCGAGCGCCCCGAACGCATCGACGTACCGATCGGCACCCTCGCCGAGTTCGGAAGCCTGTTCGCGCCCGGATTCGTCCACCGGGTGCGCTCGCGCCTGTACCACGCCTCACCGGATTCGGCGGCTGCGCGAGGCGAGGAGCCGCGTCCTGCACCTGCCGGTACCGGCGTGGCGCTTCCGGTGCTGCCGGCGCCGGCCGTACTGCGCCGTCTCGGGCGTCTGGTGCCGGGCGTGCACTGGTAGCGCCCCGCTACAGGGCAGTCACCTTCGTCGCGACCACCGGTCGTACCGGTTTGGGAGCAGCGCCGCAGCTCGCCGGGCGCGGCGCCAGCTCCCGGGTCTCGAGATCGACCCGCCACGTGCGGCCGTCGCGGTGTCGCACGACCGTCTCCGTACCGGTCGTCTCGACCGTGTATGCCGCGACATCGTGGTCGCCGGCGATCTCACGCACCGCGATCTCGGCTGCCTGACCTGCCGCATCCCACGTGCTGCGCCCGCGCAACCCCGGTGCGAACACCTCACCGCGCGCCGCGGCCCGCACGGCCTCGGCACCGGCGACCGCATCGAGCCGACCGTACGTATAGCCGGTGGGCAGGAGGATCATCGACGGAGCGAACCGGTGGCCGCCGGTATGCGAGCACTCCCACACCGCGTCGCCGACCTCCGCCTGCAGCGCCGCCGCGAGCGGACGGCCCTGCACGGCACAGCATCGGTCGCGCCGGCCGTGCGCGCACACCAGCACGACCGGCTCCGACACCGGGTCGCCGATTCCCGGCGCCGGACGCGCGACAACCTGCGGGATCAGCTCGAGGAGGTCGTCGGGACCGGCGATTTCGAGCCGCTCGCACCAGGCGTGTTCCGGTTCGGTGCGGGCGAGCAGGGCCGTGTGACCGGACCGCACCGTGTCGCGCCCGGGCCGTCTGACGAACAGAAGACGCACCCCGGCAGCGTCCGCGCGTGCGGACAGCTCCGCGGACAGCTCCGGACCCAGCGCCGTCCCGTCGAGAATGTCGCGCCCCCAGCCGGAGCGGAACTCCAGGCACACATAGCCGGGCGCGGTCGCGGCGGTGCCGGGCAGCGGCTCGTCGAGCGCGGACAGTGCCGAACAGGTCGAAGGCAGAGAGTCGGTCACCAGCTCATTGTGTCCGATGAGTAGCCTTACCCGCGCAGCCGGCGCACCGCGGCCCGCCCCCATACCCGCAGGAATCCCTGCGACAGGTACGCGAAGCAGGCGAGCCCGAGCACCCAGT
>NZ_JAUZMZ010000321.1:0-2514 GCF_036327435.1 Rhodococcus chondri
CCTGGTATCGGCGCAGCGCACGCTGTTCGTGCGCTCCACCGAGCCGCGCGGTTCGCTCGAGCATCGGGTCGTCCGCGGCGG
The DNA here is from genome assembly GCF_036327435.1 of Rhodococcus chondri. Taxonomy (NCBI): domain Bacteria; kingdom Bacillati; phylum Actinomycetota; class Actinomycetes; order Mycobacteriales; family Nocardiaceae; genus Rhodococcus; species Rhodococcus chondri. Next base: position 82 of record NZ_JAUZMZ010000321.1, read on the forward strand.
CGAGGCGCAGGGCGGGATCGAGTGTCGCGTCGAGGTTGCTGAGCAGCGCGAACTCGCATCCGGCAGCCTCGGCCACGTCGCGGGCGCTGTAGATCAGTACATCGTCGAGCAGAAACATCGGCGTCCCCTACCTCGCGACTGCAGTTGCTCGACTATCGCAGACCGGCACGACAGCGCGCATTGTGTCGCGAGGTGCGGGGTGAGAACATGATGAGGCAGCATCGAGAACGAAATTCTCACAGACGGAGGGGTGCATGACGACAGGGGAAGCCGTCGGGCGGCAGCGCCGAGGCCGGTCCATCGCGATGTCGAGCGACGAGGTCGACATGTTCCTGGCGGAACAGCGCACGTGTCGTGTGGCAACGGTCGGCGGCGACGGCAGCCCGCACGTCGCCCCGTTGTGGTTCGTCTGGGACGGCGCATTCCTGTGGCTGAATTCGATCGTGCGGAGTCAGCGCTGGGCCGACCTCCGGCGCGATCGGCGGATTGCCGTCGTCGTCGACTCCGGGGAGCAGTTCACCGAGCTGCGCGGAGTCGAGATCCGCGGGACGGTCGCCGTCGTCGGCGACGTGCCGCGTGGCTCCGGGCCCGACGGAGTGCTCCACAGCGTGGAGCTTGCCTTCGCTCGAAAGTATTCGGGCAGGGATGAATTCGTCTCCGACGGCCGGCACGCCTGGCTTCGGGTCACCGCCGACTCGGTAGTCAGCTGGGACTTCGGGAAGAACCGCCGACGATGACCTTCGGGTAGGCGAAGGACGCGGGGTGGGCGTGTTCCCGGTGGGTTCGCGACCGCGGTCCGCAACCGCCGCCTTCGATGCCGAGCACCGTCCGGCCGAGAAGTACCAGACCCCACGGGCCGAGCACCCAGATCGGCCACGGGTAGACCCACGAGGCGGTGGCGAGCGAGACGACGGCCCAGATCGCCACGTTGAGACCTCCGATGCCCAGCCATGCGGACCACTCGACCCGCTGGTGAGTGGGCAGGCGTCGGCCCGGGGCCGGGTCGCGTGCCGGTTGCGGCACTGTCACGGCCGGCAGGTCGTCGAAAACCCGGAGTGCTTCGTCGACGGTCACGGCGCGGTAGACACGTGCGACGCGCTGGTCGAATTCGTCGATGGTGAGGCGTCCGGCAGTGAGATTGCCGCCGAGTCGTTCGACGAGTTGTTCGCGCTCCGCGTCCGAGATTCGCTGTTCGGGGGCCATGGGATCCTCCCGGAACTTCCATTGTGGAATGTCGTCGATATCTATGATCGATATGCCACAGTGGAATGTCAAGACCCGAGTCGTGGAAGGATCACGCGATGGCCGATCGACCGATCAACGCAACTGCCGCTTCCCTGCTCGGGTTCCTGCACGAAGGCCCGATGACCGGATGGGACCTCGTCACCACGGTGCAGCAGCGGATCGGCCAGTTCTGGTCGATCACGACCAGCCAGGTCTATCGCGAGCTCGCGGCGATGGAACGCGCCGGACTGATCGATGCCGGGGTGAAGGGACCCCGCGACCGCAAGCCCTACACCCTCACCGACGAGGGGCGGCAGGTGTTCGCCGACTGGATCGACCGCGACCCGGGGCCCGAGAACATCCGTCATCCACTGTTGCTCACCGTCACATTCGGTGACCACCTGCCACCCGAGCGGTTGACGCAGATGCTCGCAGCCCACCGCGCGGCACACGAACGGCAACTCGCCGAGTACGAAAAAGAACGCGACGAGTGCGCGGTCTCCGGTTTCGGCGCAGCAACCCTCGATTTCGGCATCGCCTACGAACGCGCCGTACTCGAGTGGCTCGACCGGATGGACAAGCGGCCGGCGCAACAGTCCTGACAGAGCCCGTTCGACGCGGTATCGACTTTCATCTCGGTATCGACTTCAGTTCAGTATCGATCTCAACGCAGTATCGAAGTCAACGCAGTATCGAAGTCAACGCAGTATCGATGTCAACGCAGGGGATCGAAGTGCTGCAACACCGGATCCGGCTTCCCGGTCATCGCTTCCGCGAGTAGCCGTCCCGTCAACGGCCCCAGCGCCACACCCCACATCCCGTGCCCCCCCGCGACGAACACGCGGGGCGAGCGCGTACCCCCGATGAGCGGCAGGCCGTCCGCGGTGCACGGCCGCGACCCGACCCACTCCTCGGTGCGGGCTTCCCACTCGACGCCGCGCAGCAGCGGTCTCGCGGCGTCGACGATGGCCTGCACACGCCGCGGATCGAGCGGGGCGTCGGGGCTGCGGAACTCCATCATTCCGGCGATACGGAACCGGTCGTGCAGCGGCGTGCACGCAACTCGTTGCACAGGAAAGTAGACGGGGTTCTTCGGCAGCTCGTCGGGACGGACGCTGAAGCTGTAACCCCGACCGGCCTGCACCCGGGTGCGCACCCTGAACGGGTGGGCGAGCGCGTTCAGCCACGCGCCGGTCGCGACGACCACCG
>NZ_JAUZMZ010000322.1:0-2471 GCF_036327435.1 Rhodococcus chondri
GGGCAGCGGCGACGGGAACCGGACGGCCCGTCGCCGCGTCGAACGAATCAAGGGAGCGAAAACACGCGGCGCTACGGTCGCGACGACCACGGGAGGAGTCCAGCGCATGGATCCACGAACGGTACGGTGCGGTCCCATCAGATCCCGGCTGGCCGTGCTGCGGGCCTCGAGTGGTCCGCGTTCCGGCGGGCGGCTGCACTGCGTCCGCCCTGGCAGCGGCGCACCACCGACCGAACAGGGCGATGTCGAAAACCCCGACCGGGATCGGCCCGACGAATGAACCCGACCCGACCCGGGTCAGGCGCCGGGAAGCTGCGCAGCCGCTGCCTCGTCGACGAACCACACGGTCTGTTCGAGCCCCCGCGCGCCGGCCGCCGGACCCTCCTCCGGGTCGGCGCCGGCCACCGCGGCGGCCACGGCCGCGGCCTTGGCCTCTCCGGTGACGAGTAGCCACACCTGCCGGGCCCGCCGCACGGCGGGCAACGTCAACGTCACGCGAGCCGGGGGAGGCTTCGGGGAATCGTCGAGGCCGACGACGAACCGCTCTGACTCGCGTACTGCGGCGGTGTGCGGAAACAGCGAATTGATATGTCCCTCACCGCCCATGCCGAGCAGGTGCACATCGAAGACCGGAACAGTGCCGTCGGGCGAATGCGCAGCCAGGATTTCGGCGTAGCGTTCGGCGGAGGCGGCGGGTGTCATGCATCCGTCCTCGCCGAGCGCGGGCATGGTGTGGATCCGGGCGGAATCGATCGGCACATGGTCGAGCAGCGCAGCGCGCGCCTGCACCTCGTTGCGATCGGGGTCGCCGGGCGCCAGGAACCGCTCGTCGCCGAAGAACACGTTCACCGCGGACCAGTCGATGCCGCCCTGGTCGGCGCGCACGTGCTCGAGCATCGCGATGCCGGTGCCGCCGCCGGTAAGAACCACCGACGCCTGCACCCGCTCGGCCTGGGCTTCGACCACCGCGTCGACGAAAGCCTTTGCGGCGGCACGGGATACCGCATCGGCGTCGGGGAAGCTCAGCACCTCGGTCGGTCCGTGTGCTCGGTCGGACTGTGCTCGGTCAGACATACTCCACCTTCGGCAGGGCCGACAGTGCGGCCTCGTAGATTTCGTCGGGGTCGAGACGGCGCAGTTCCTCGGTGAGGCATTCCGCGGAATCACGGCGCGCCAAGGTGATCAGCGAATCCGGTTTGGCGGTGCGTTGCAGGGTGGCCACCCGCCCGTCCTGCGGACGGCCCAGCACGATCGTCTGGGTTGCCGTGCGCAGTTCCACCCGCAGATCCCCGACCGTCCGCTGCACCGTGCAGTCGAGCCGGCTGGCAAGCCAACCCGCGAGCAGCTCGAGCGCCACTTCGGTGCTCAGTCCCGACACGGTCACCGAGGTCACCGGGTTGTGGGGCGGCTGGTCGAGAGCGGTGACGAGCAGCGCCCGCCAGTACGTGATCCGCGCCCACGCGAGATCCGTGTCGCCGGGCCGGTACCCGTCGAGGCGGTGCATGATGTCGGCGCGCGGATCGTCCGCGTTGGTCGCGTCGGTGATGCGGCGGACCGCGAGGCGGCCTACCGGATCGTCTGCCGGGACGGCCGGTGCCTGGTTCGGCCACCACGCCACCACCGGGGTGTCCGGCAGCAGGAACGGCACGACCACCGATTCCTGGTGGTCACCTAGTTCTCCGTGCAGGGCCAGGATCAGGACCTCGGACGCGCCGGCCTCCCCGCCGACGCGGATCTCCGCGTCGAGGCGGGACGGGCCGTCGAGCTTGCCGCGCCCGATGACGATGACACGGCACGGGTGTTCGCGGGAGGCGTCGGTGGCCGCCGAGATCGCGGCTTCGAGTCCGCGGGCGTCGCCCGCACACACGATCAGCGTGAGCACCCGGCCCTGGGTGACGATGCCGCCGGTGCGCCGCAATTCCACGAGCTTCTTGCTGACGGCGACGGCCGAGGTATCGCGCAACTGCAGCCTCACGGGCGTCTCCATTCTCGACCGGACCGGCGCAGCATCTCGGCCGCCGACGCCGGCCCCCACGTGCCCGCCTCGTACGGCTCGGGTCGGCCCTGCGCGGCCCAGTGCTCGAGCACTGGATCGAGGATCTCCCAAGACATTTCGACTTCTTTGTCCACCGGGAACAGTGACGGTTCGCCGAGTAGCACGTCGAGCAGCAACCGCTCGTACGCCTCGGGGGAGGACACCGTGAACGCCTGGCCGTAGCTGAAGTCCATGTTCACGTCGCGCACCTCCATCTCGGAGCCGGGCACCTTGGAACCGAACCGCATGGTGACGCCCTCGTCGGGTTGGACCCGGATGACGAGCGCGTTCTGGCCGAGTTCCTCGGTCATCGTGGTGTCGAACGGCAGATGCGGCGCGCGTTTGAACACCACCGCGATCTCGGTGACGCGGCGACCGAGCCGCTTGCCGGTGCGCAGGTAGAACGGCACCCCGGCCCACCGTCGGGTGTCGACCT
>NZ_JAUZMZ010000323.1:0-2420 GCF_036327435.1 Rhodococcus chondri
GTGACGAGGCTCAGCGAAATTCCCCACTTCTGCTCGGCGAAATTCCCCACCTGTGAGCGGTGTTTACTGTAGCGGTTGCCGGGTTGCGGTGGTGGCTTTGCGGAGGTTTTCGGCGCGGGCGTGGTGGTCGCGGAGACGGTAGGAGTCGCCGTCGAGGTTGAGCACGACGGACCGGTGCAGCAACCGGTCGAGCATGGCCGCGGCGACGGTGGTGTCGCCGAGGACCTCACCCCATTCACCCACGCTGCGGTTCGTGTTTACGATGATCGAAGTTTTCAGATATCGTTGCGCCACAACCTGAAACAAAGCAGACGCCGCCTCGCCGGGCAACGGGAGATAGCCCAGTTCATCAATTATCAGGAGGGTGGGGCCAGCGAAGAACCGCATCGTCGTCGCCCACCGGCCCTCGATCGCTGCCCGGTGACAGCGGGCGGCGAGGTCGGCGGCGGTGGTGAAGTAGGTGCGGTACCCGGCGTGCACCGCGGCCCGCGCCAACCCCACCGACAGGTGTGTCTTGCCCACCCCCGGCGGGCCGACCAGCAGGATATTCGTGGCGGTCTCGAGGTAGCGGCAGGTGCCGAGCTCGGCGATCAACTTCCGGTCCAGGCTCGGGGCGGCGTCGTGGTCGAAGTCCTCGAGCGACGCCGGGGTCGGCAGGCACGCGAACCGCAAACGCCCGGCCAAACGGCGGGCCTCGGTCGCATCGACTTCGATGGCGAGGAGCTCTTCGAGGGCGGCGGTCATCGACAGGTTGGTCTTCTGGGCGCGGTCGAGGACCGCCGGCAGCGCTTCGGCGGCGTCGTGCAGTTTGAGCACCGCCAGATGACCGCGCAGGCGTTGGTAGAGGCTGGCCGCCGCGGCGGTGTTCGGCGCCGGAACCGCATCGGCGGCAGGGGTGGTGTTCATGTCAGGGTGTTCCTTCCGCGGGCGGCCCGCTCGTAGGTGGACAGGTCGATAACGGTCGATGGCGTTGGCATCTGGGATGTTTCGGCTGCACCGGAGGTCGTCATGTTCGACTCGCTGGTGCCCCGACGCAGTGCTTCCGCGGCCGCGATCGCGGCGGGCCCGGGTGGGATCCGTTCCTTGCGGCGGTGCGGGCGACCGGCTGAGCCGGCGGCCGCCATGGCCGCCTGCTCGAGCGCGTAGACATGGCCGTGGTCGCGGACCGTGACGCCGGCGCCGTCCGGGGCGAGGCGGTGGCGGGCGATGGTGATCTGCGCGGTGGTGACGATATCGATCACCTCGGCCCCGAGCACCCGGGTGACGGTGACCTGCGCCGACGCGAGCTCCGGGGGCACCGAGTACCGGTTGCCGCGGTACGACACCAGCGCCTGCCGGGATGCGGTCCGGGGTTCGGTGAGGATCGCCGGATACGGCGTGGCCGGCAGCGCCGTGAGCGGTTCGGTGGCGGCGACGGTCGCCACCGAGGCCTTGCCGTCGGCAGTGGCCCGCATCCGGGTATCGCCGCGCAGCCGGCAGAACTCGTCCAGGCGCTGCTGCGCCTGTTCGACCGTGACGTCGTCGGGCAGGGTGCGCCACCACCGCTGGGCGGCAGTGTGATTGGCCTTCTCCACCACCCCCTTGCGGTTCCCTGCTTTGGGTGGGCAAATAGCCACCGCGACCCCGTAGTGCTTCGCGGCGCCGGCGAAGCTCGCCGTCACCCGGCCCGACTCGGGGTGGCACACGGTCGCCATCCGATCGAACCGCCACACCTTCGTCACACCGCCGAGCCGTCGGCTGACGCGGTCGAGGCCGTCGACGAGGTGCGGCTGGGTCATCGCCGGCGCCAGGATCCCGCGCCAGCGCCCCGAATGCGCCAGGGAGCCGACCAGCAGGTGCGCCATCCCGCCCCAGCCCCAGGAGGCGGGTGGATTCGGCAGGTCGACCCAGTCCCACTGAGTTTCCTCGCCGGCAGGATGGGCGATGATCGCGTTCGCCCGGTCGGTGGCGGTCGCGCAGGCCTCGCACACCGGGCGCAGTCCGCGGTCACGGATCTGCCGGGTCAGCGTCGGATACGACAGCCGATATCCGAGCTCTTCGAGCTCGTCGCACAGGGTGCGAGCCCACAGATGCGGGTCCTCGGACAACCGGCAGGTGACGTAGTCGACGAACGGTTCGAACGGGTCCGGTTCGCGGCGTTTACGCACTCCAGGGGTGCGTTCGTCGTTCAGGTAGGCCCGGACGGTCTTGCGGTCCCTGCCGGTGTGGCGGGCGATCGCCGAGATCGACCAACCTCGTTTACGTAGGGCATGTACTTCCACATCGTCCTCCCATGTCAGCATGTGAACGCGGGTCTCCTTCGACTGGCTGATGTGTGGTCAGAGACCATCAGCATCGAGGGAGACCCGCCCTCGTTGGCGGAGCCACACGGGTGGGGAATTTCAGTGAGCGTTACTGGGGAATTTCAGCGAGCGCCGTCA
>NZ_JAUZMZ010000324.1:0-2415 GCF_036327435.1 Rhodococcus chondri
GGTGGTGAACTGGCCGTGGCACCGGGAGGTGCTCTCCCGCGGCGGCAACATCTACTCGCGGCTCGCGCTGGGGGTCGGGATCCGCGACATCACCGGCGGCTACCGCGCGTACCGGCGCCGCGTGCTGGAAACCCTCGACCTCGACGCGATCGCCTCGCACGGCTACTGCTTCCAGGTCGACCTGGCGTGGCGCACCCTGCAGGCCGGGTTCGCCGTCGCCGAGGTGCCCATCACCTTCACCGAACGCGAGATCGGTGAGTCGAAGATGAGCGGCAACATCGTGCAGGAAGCGCTGGTGAAGGTCACGGTATGGGGGGTGCGCAACCGCCTCGGGAAACTGCACGCCCTCCTTGCGCGTCGCCGGGCGGCCTGACCCGGGCGCCGCGATGCCGCCGGCCCGAGCGGGACGAGTCGACGCGGTGCTCCTGCACCGGGCTCGGGTCGTCTAACCCCGGTGGGTGGCCTTCTTCGCCAGATCGGCGACCTGGTGCTGCACCTGGGGAGCCTTGGCCTTGACGGTCTCGGCCGCCTCGCTGACCTTGTCCTGCACGGCCGGGCGTTGCCAGAGATCGAGGGATTGCTCCTTGACCTTCTTGTAGGCCGAGGTGCCCGACCGGGTGGCCGCCACATAGCCTGCGGCCGCACCCGCGGCGAAAATCAGGGCTTTGATCACGACGTGCTCCTTGCTCGACGAAGTCCGGTGCCGGCCGGTCCGGTGTCCTTCGGTTCCACGGTAGAACGCGTGATCCGGTTGCGCAGCAGAACATTCGCGCATGACCGGTGCGCGGGCACGATCGTCGGACTCCGGCGATCACGCACGGTCGACGGTGATGCGGGCGACGAGGTCGTCCCAGATGCCGAGGTCGGCGCACAGGCGGTGGATGGCGCTGCAGTCCTGCACCACCTGCCGGCCCGCGGTGGCGTCGACGAGGTCGGCGAGCAGGGCGTCGGCTCCGGGCACCCGTTCGTGGGTGATGATCGCCGCCCAGGTGTCGGTGTCGTTGCCGGTGAACGCGTCGATGCCGGCGGCGAGCGCATCGAGCAGCCGGTCCTTGTCGGTGCTGTCGAGCTCGCCGAACACCATGGTGAGCAGTTCGCCGCTCAGCGAGGCGTGACACAGCTCGTCGCGGCGGTGCACCGCCACGGTGCTCCGATTGACCGGCTGCACCGTCTCGTCCTGGGTGAACAACCCCAGATAGGCGCTGATCGAGGTCTCGGCGACGGTGGTGAACGCCAGCCGGACCAGCGCCGCGTGCCGGGGATCGGCGGCCGCGGTCACCGCCGCGTGGTGGGCCCGCACGGTCCGGCACGGCGGCAGCACCGCGTCGGGCAGCGCCCACCCGCGACGCCGGCGGGTCAGCGCGTTGGCGTTCTGGTGCATCAGCGTGTGGTACTGCTCGTCGACCATGGCCTGGAGCACTCCGACGACCACGGTGTCGGACGGGGCGAGCCCGAACACGTCGGAGGTGATCAACGCGAATCCGGGATTGACCACGTACTGCTCGATGTCGATGACGTTCTTGTTGTAGGCGATCCAGGCCCAGGCCCGCAGCCGTGCCCGGGGTTCGTCGTCGAGCGCGAGGTAACGCCGGTCGGTGTGGAACGGCAGCAGCGGCTCGGGAAAGTCGAGTTTGCCGGGGTCGAACAACGCGTCGAGGTCGGGTTCGGGTTTCTTGACCGCGGCGCGACGATCCCAGGTGCGCGACAGGGCGCGGATCACCGCCCCGGCGGCGGGATCGGCGGGATCGTGCTCGGGCAACGTCGGGGGGCGCACCCGCTCGCGGCGGCGTGCGCGGTCGGGATCGGACATCACGGCACCCCCTTGAGGTGGACGTTCGGGTCGTGGGCCGGCGGCAACTCGGTGAACACCTGCGCGCACAGTCGACGGTACGGCGCGAGCTCGGCCCCGAGCGGTGCGCGTGCCCGCGCCATCAGCGCCGCGAAGCCCGCGTCCGTCCCGGCCGCGGCCGTGTCGAGGTCGTCGAGGGCGGTCCGCAGGGCGCGTCGGGCATCGGCGGCGTAGGGATTGGCGGCCTGGACGTCGTGGTACACCTCGGGCGCCCCGGAGGCGACCCGCGCGAGCAGGGTGCGCAGCAGCACGTGCGGGGGTGGGGCGGTGGCCGCGGTGGCCGCGGGCGGATCGAGCCGTGCCAGGGCCAACCCGAACGCCAGCACCGCGGCGTGGGTGAGCGCCTGCGCCGCCCCGGCGACCCGATCGTGCTCGTCGGCGGTCAGCTCCACCACGTGGGCGTCCCAGCCGCGTACGGCCCGCACCATCGCGGTGACATCGGGACCGTCGCGGTGGCGCACCGCGACGACCGGACGACCGCGCAGTCCGAGGTCGGGCGCGAACATCGGGTTCAGCCCCAGCACCTGCTGCCGCGGCAGGCTCTGGCGCAGGGCCGCGGCAGCAGG
>NZ_JAUZMZ010000325.1:0-2405 GCF_036327435.1 Rhodococcus chondri
TCGGGTGTCGTGGCTCGTCCTCGCCTCCGAGGCGGTGCGCACCGACCTCGCCGCCCGCCCGACCACCCCGGTCACCGACCCCGACCGGCCCGCCGCGCTGCGCCCCGAGCATCCCGCGTATCTGATCTACACCTCCGGCTCCACCGGCCGCCCCAAGGGCGTCACCGTCACCCACCGAGGACTGGCCGACCTGGCCGCCGAGGAACGCGAGCACCTACAGGTACAGCCCACCAGCCGGGTCTCGCACCTCGCGTCCCCGAGCTTCGACGCGTCGATCTTCGAACAGATGATGGCCCTGTCGGCCGGGGCCACCCTCGTCGTGGTCCCGCCCGACGTCTACGGCGGCGCCGACCTGGCCGACCTGCTGCGCGGTCACCGGGTCACCCCACTCGTTCATCACCCCGACCGCGCTCGCTTCCCTCGACCCCACCGACGTGCCGGACCTGCAGGTACTGCTCGTGGCCGGGGAAGCGTGCCCCCCGGAACTGGTGGCACGCTGGGCCGGCGGGCACCGCATGATCGACGCGTACGGGCCGACCGAGGCCACCATCATGACCTCGCTGAGCGCACCGCTGGTGCCGGGGCAGCCGGTCACCATCGGCCGGCCCTCCCGCGGTTTCCGGGCGCTCGTCCTCGACCACCGGCTGCGGCCCGTCCCGGTCGGGGTGCCGGGCGAGTTGTATGTGGCCGGACCCGGGCTGGCGCGCGGCTACCACGCGCGCCCGGACCTGACCGCCGCCCGGTTCGTCGCCGACCCGCACGGCGCGCCGGGGGAGCGCATGTACCGCACCGGGGACGTGGTGCGCTGGACCGGTGGGCACCGACTCGAGTACGTCGGCCGCTCCGACTTCCAGATCAAGGTGCGCGGATTCCGCATCGAACCCGCCGAGATCGACGCCGCCCTGACCGCCCACGACGAGGTGGTGTTCGCCCACACCCTCGCGCACACCGCCCCGTCCGGGGAAACCGTGCTGGTGTCGTACGTGCGCGCCGCGACCGGTGCCGCACCCCGACCCGAGCGGCTCGCCCAGCAGGTGGCCGCGCAGCTGCCCGCCCACATGGTGCCCGCCGTGATCACGGTGCTCGACGCGATCCCGCTCACCGCCGCCGGCAAACTCGACCGGGCCGCGCTCCCGGCACCGGACTTCGCCGCCCGCACCGGCAGCGGCCGCGCCCCGCGCACCGATCTCGAACGCGTCGTCGCCGACACCTTCGCCACCCACCTCGGCGTGACCGCCGTGTCGGTGGACGACAACTTCTTCGACCTGGGCGGCACCTCGCTGCTCGCGACCCGCCTCGTCCCCGACCTGGGGCAGCGGCTGGGACGGCGGGTGGCGCTGCAGACGCTGTTCGTCCACCCGACCGTCGCCGACCTGGCGGCGCAGCTGTCCGCGCCGGGGGAGCAGGACAGCATCGACGACGCGCTGCGGGTGCTCGTGCCGCTGCGCCCCGGCACCGGACCGGCACTGTTCTGCGTGCATCCGGCCGCCGGATTGGCGTGGGCCTACACCGGGCTGACCCAGCGGCTCGACGGCGACCGCGCCGTCTACGGCCTGCAACTGCCGGCGCTGAGCACCGGCGAGGTGATCGACTCGGTCCCGCGGCTGGCCCGCCGCTACGCGGAGGAGATCCGCCGCGTGCAACCGGACGGCCCGTACCACCTGCTCGGCTGGTCGCTCGGCGGGGTGGTCGCGCACGCCGTCGCGGTCGAACTGCAGCGCGGCGGCGCGGTCGTGGACACCCTCGCCCTGATCGACAGCCACCTCGGCGTGCCCGGCGGGACGGCGCCGCTCGCGGTCAAGGACATGCTCCGCGATCTCGGGGTCGCGACCAACGGCGGGCCGGACCCGAGTTACGAGGATGCCCTCGGCCTGCTCGAGGACGCGTTCGGTGCGGCGACCGGGTTGACCCCGCGGCACCTCGAACGGCTGCACGCCGGGTCGGCCGCGGCCACCCGCGCGGTCCGGCGGTACACCCCGGACACGTTCGCCGGCGACGTGCTGTTCTTCACCGCGGTGCGGTCGGCGATCTCGACACCGGCGGTCACCGCCTGGCACGACCTCGTCGACGGGGAGATCCACCAGTACCGGCTCGACTGCGAGCACCACGAGATGGTGGCCGCGCCGGCCGCGGAAACCATTGCGGCCGTGCTGCGGGCGCGGCTGCAGGACAGCGACGCCACCCTCCGGCGCGGGCGCGGCGGCCCGGGACTGGGCACCCGGGTGCGGCACTGAGCGCGAACGCGGACGCGACCCGGCGCGGCCGCGGAAGCACCGGGTCGGCTCAGCCGGTCAGCTCCACCGGAGCCCACGCCGGCCAGGACGGCGCGCCGGTCAGCTCGCCGTCGACGTAGCGCGCCGCGATCCGGGTGACGTCCCCGGCGCTGTTGTCGTACACCGTCGTGT
>NZ_JAUZMZ010000326.1:0-2381 GCF_036327435.1 Rhodococcus chondri
TCGATGATGTTGGTGTGCTGAGCGAGGCGGCGGCCGACCTCGCTGCCGGAGATGAGCAGCAGCTTGTCGACGTCGGCGAACGCGACGCGCAGCGCCGCCTGGTCGGTGTAGTCGGCGACGCGGACCTGCACTCCGGCGGCGGCGAGATCGGAGGCTTCGGCGCCGTCGCGCACGATCGCAACAATGGCGTCTGCGGCGACGCCACGGTGCTTCAGAACATCACCGGGCGTTGGGGTGCCCTGGTCCTCGCCGCCCTCGCCGACGGCACCCACCGCTTCTCCGAGCTTCGCCGCCACGTCGATGGCGTCAGCGAACGCATGCTCTCGCAGAGCTTGCACGCCCTCGAATGCGACGGACTCGTCCACCGCGAGGTGCTTGCGACAATCCCACCGCATGTGGAGTACACCCTCACCGAGGTGGGACGACGCATCACCACTCCCCTGCTTGCGCTCATCGAGCTCGTCGAGGAAGCGCTGCCCGAGATCACCGCCGCACAGGTCGAGCACGACAGTGCGAGTCAGCACGCGGGGTCGCTCGGAGAGGGTTACCGCGGGCCGGATACCGCGCTCAGCTGACGGCGGCACCGAACCACCTCGGGAGATGACGCAGTAGTTCTTGCTGGTCGTCTCCCACCCAGGCCACATGACCGTCCGGTCGCAGCAGCACGGCCGGTACCTCGAGCTCCTCGCTGACATCGACGACGTGGTCGACGCGGTCCTCCCAGCCCGCGATCGAGAGTGTCCCGGTCTGATCGAGCAGCAGGCCGCGACCGGCGTGCATCAGTTCGTAGAGCCGACCTCGCCCGAGCTGCACGTCCCGCAATCGCCGTCCGAGCAGGTCGTGTCCCCCACCGAAGTCGTAGCGGATCCCGACTGCGATGATCTTCTCGGTCAGATACCGGCTCACGTCGTCGAAATCCATCAAGTTCGTCAGCAGACGGCGCACGGCCTGCGGCCCCGGCTCGAGGGACATCAGTTCCATCTGTGCCCGGGTGTTGTCGAGCACGTCGGCGGCGACCGGGTGCCGTTCGGCGTGGTAAGTCTCCAGTAGCCCTTCCGGTGCCCAATTCTTCACTGCCGCGGCAAGTTTCCAGCCGAGGTTGAAGGCGTCCTGGATTCCGAGGTTGAGTCCCTGACCGCCCACTGGGGGGTGGACGTGCGCCGCGTCTCCGGCCAGCAGCACCCGGCCGACCCGGTATCGATCGGCGAGCCGGGTGGCATCGCCGAAGCGGGAGAGCCAGCGCGGCGAGTGCACGCCGAAGTCGGTACCGGCGGTCACGCGCAGCTGCCGGCGTACCTCCTCGAAGCTCGGCGGGGTGCGATCCGAGGACACACCCACTGCGGGGACGACGACGCGGTACACCCCGTCCCCGATGGGCCCGACGCCGAACCTCAGCTGCGTCTTGCGGACCTCGGCGACCACGGCGGCGATCTGCTCCGGTGACGCGGTCACCTCCATCTCGCCGAGCAGCGTCTCGACCGTCGCAGATTCACCGGGGAAGCCGACACCGAGCAGCTTGCGCACCGTGCTGCGTCCACCGTCGCAGCCGACCAGGTACCGCGAACGCAGCCGGGTACCGTCTGCCAGGACCGCCGTCACCGCCTCGTCGTCCTGGTCCAGGCCGACGAGTTCGCACCCGCCTCGGATCGAAGCGCCGAGTTCGGTGGCGCGTTCGGTCAGCAGCCGATCGGTGACGGTCTGTGGGATGCCGAGGGTGTACGGGTGTGCGGTATCGAGTTGTTTCGGCGCAGGTTTGGGGATGCCGGCGAAGAACCCGCCGACAGGGTACTGCTGTCCGTGCGCCAGGAACCGCTCGAGCAGGCCGCGCTGATCCATCACCTCGATGCTGCGTGCATGCAGGCCCAGCGAGCGAACGATCCTGGTCGGTTCCGTCTCCTTCTCCACCACAAGCACATCCACGCCGTCCAGCCGAAGTTCGGCGGCGAGCATCATGCCGGTCGGGCCGCCGCCGACAATGATCGTGTCGATCACGAAATCCCCGATTCTTCGATGAACGTCCCGCGACCCCTACGTCACCGCAGCGAATCACCGAGGTGCGCGGGTCCCGGGCCAGGATGTCGATTCTGCGGCACCACCGGGGCCTTGCGGCAAGACCCCACCCGGGTTATACGTTGAAAGGGGAGATCAACGGCGGACAGCCCCGGCAATGCTGCGGCGGGCCGCCACGACCTTGCATTCGAAGGGCGCCTCGATGCGGCCTTCGGACGTCGTGAACGGTGCCAGCACTTCACGGGCATCGTCGCGGATCCGCCGGTACGCGTCGTCGGAGATCCGTTCGAGAAGCGGTGTGCTCTCGACTTCGGTGGTCACGAACGCGTCGACCGTCGGTGCGCGGTAGGTGCCCCGGTGTGTGCGGGCGG
>NZ_JAUZMZ010000327.1:0-2373 GCF_036327435.1 Rhodococcus chondri
GATGCGTAAGACACACCCATGATCAATCCCTGTCCCCATGCCCGCTCCACCGGCCCGGACAGCACCTCGAATAAAACGAAAACCCCAGCTCACGGGGTCGCTAATCAACAACTACGGCGCCCTGGGGACTGGCCGAAGTCATCGACGCTGCGATTCAGTTCGCCGATGATCGCTTCGAGAAGAACGAACTCGCTGCGGCACGCAGAGCGTTAGAGTCTCGCCGGAATCGCATGAGGTCAGGCAACTGATGTCCCGTGTGCAGAACATCTTAAGAAAGCCTGCCGTTATGCGGTGATCTCTTCTCGGGCGCGGCGGAGGGTTGCGTACATCGCGGAACGCGAGAGTCCGCTGATCTCGCAGAGCTGGCCGGCGGTGTATTCGCCGGATTCGTAGTCGGCGAGCAGGCGTTTGCGCTGCAAGGCGGACAGCTTCGGTTGCTTGCCTTTGAGTCGGCCGGCCTTCTTCGCTTCGGCCATGCCTTCGCGGGTGCGGGCGCGGATGAGGTCGGATTCGAACTCGGCCATCAGCGACAACATGCCGAAGAAAAGCTTGCCGGTGGGATCAGTCGGGTCGTGGACGGAGCCGCCGATGCTCAGTCGGGTGCCTTTGGCCTCGAGTTCGTCGGCGATCGCCCGGAGGTCGACGGCGGAGCGGCCGAGGCGGTCGAGTTTGGTGACGACGGGGGTGTCGCCTTCGCGGCAGGCGGCGAGTGCTTCGCGTAGACCGGGTCGGTGTCGGTTGCGGCCGGTGTAGCCCTTGTCGGTGTAGATCCGGTCGTCGGGGACTCCGAGGCCTTTGAGGGCTGTGCGTTGCGCTCGCAGATCTTGGCCCGCGGTGCTGCATCGGGCATAGCCGATCAGGATTCCGTCCATGAGGCGACGATAGTGCTGTTTGGGTCAGCTATACGAGACCGACATACAGGACGGTTAAACAGGACGGTCGGATGGCCGTCTTCCGCAGGTGTCAGTTTCAGAAGACGACTGCACTGTTTCAGAAGACGTGTACACACGCCACCAAGCTTGAGTTGAGACTGGCCGGTCGATGGTTAGGGAAGCTTCGCGTGGCTCACCATACCCAGCGTTCGGCTTGGTCGAGTCCGAGCGTCGATATTGAAGCGGTGCACACTCTTTCGGCTCCGCCTGATGGCAACGGTCTGTAGTCCGACGCCAGGTTCATCCTTACAAGACTGCATAGCTCGACGTCGTACGGCACTGCACTGCAGCGATCCCAGAACTGCGACCACGCACCCACACCCTCGTCCGCTACGCGGCGGCCGGTGCCGACGTCGAGGTGATCGAGGGTGCCGGTCACTCGCCCGCCGTCGAGCGGCCCGAACAACTCGCACAGGCTATCCGAGCGTTCAGAGAGTGCACCAGCTGATCGCAGCCGACAACAGGGACACCCCACGCTGCTCGGCGCGTACGTCCACCGGGGTCATCGGCATACCAGGATCTGGCGTGCGGCCCCGCTGTCCGCGTGCATGAGCGAGAACCGACGTCATCGAACGAACTCGACTCTTGTGTTACGTCGAGAGGTTTTGCGCTCGGGAGGATCCTCGTGGGTTGTGCGTGCGGTCCGCTGCTGCCTTCCGGCGCACTGCGCGTGTGTAGTGCTCGACCAAGACGGTGAACAATTCCGCTCGCCGTAAGCGTGCGGCCCCGGCATCATCGTCGAACAGACACTGCACCAGAGTTCCGTCGTGCACCGCGACCAGCGCCGGCCCCAACGCCGCGTGGTCGGTGACCTCGAGCCCGAGCTGGGCAAGCAACTGATCAAGCAGAGGCATGAGAGTGGCAAGGATCCCCTGTTCACGCGCAACGATGACCCGTTTGAGCGCGGGATTACGTAGTGCATGCGCGGTGAACTCGGCGTTGACCCGGTACCACTGGTCGTCGATGGGCACCACCGTCAATACCCGTTCGACGATCTCGCTCAACGAGCCAACCCGTGGTTGATCTCCGGGGGAGAACAAGGCCTCGACATCGGACAGCATCTGCATCGAACGTTGTTCCCACATCGCGAGGAACAGCTCTTCCAACGAGGTGAAGTTGGAATAGAAAGCACCTCTGGTGAATCCTGCACGCTCGCAGACGTGCTCGACGCTGCTGTTGCCGAAACCTCGCTCCGCATACACCTCCAACGCGGCATCGAGTAAGCGCTGGCGCGTCTGCGGACGCCGGCGTTTCACATGTCCGGTCGTATCTGCCATGTCAGTATCGTAGCGAATCAGGATGCATCTCTGAATTCAGTGAGGTTTTCTCAATAGCGACCTGCATGCTCGAATTGCGTCAGGACAAGCGCTGCTTGGGTGATGGAGCCGATTCGTTTGGGGCACAGAGTGATCCTGTTGAGGGCTTGCCATCGGGTGGTGAG
>NZ_JAUZMZ010000328.1:0-2283 GCF_036327435.1 Rhodococcus chondri
GTGCCCCCGCTCATCGCGGTGATCACCACCGCGGAAATCGCCGCCAGCGCAGCCACACCGCCACCGGCGAGCATCGGTGTCCGGGACCGATCGGAGCCGGTCTTCGCGGCCGCGGGGGTGCTGTCGGTGACCGGCAGGACGGTCGCCTGCTCGACGACCTCGGCCGTCGCCGGGGCGCGGCGAGGAGCACGGCTCCGACCGATCGCGGACCCCAATCCCCCACGGGTGCGTGCCGGGATCACCAGCGGGCCTCGCGGAATGTGGGCGCGAACCCAGTCCGGGGCCGTGGCAAACGGATCGTCGCCCACCTCGAGGTCACTGTGCGGG
This sequence comes from Rhodococcus chondri, assembly GCF_036327435.1. Classification (NCBI taxonomy): domain Bacteria; kingdom Bacillati; phylum Actinomycetota; class Actinomycetes; order Mycobacteriales; family Nocardiaceae; genus Rhodococcus; species Rhodococcus chondri. The sequence goes on from NZ_JAUZMZ010000328.1 coordinate 328, forward strand.
GCATCGCCGGAGCCGTCCGGATCCTGCGAGGTCGGGGCCGGCGCAGTGTCGACGACGGTGGTCTCAGCAGCGCCGATCGGTTCGAGGTTGGTCTGGATGACCGAATCGTCGTCGGCGGACTCGGCGGTGGTGTCGGCATCGACCGGCTTGAGGGCCGAGGCCGCCACCATCGCGTCGGCGATGGTCTCGTCCGGGATCGGGAAGTGCACCGATCCGGTGTCGGTGTCGTCGGTCGGAGTCGGCTCCGGCCCGTACCGCTCGGTCACGTCCGGGAAGAGTGTGCCTCGATTGTCGGTCGACAATGTGTCCTCCGTCGTCGGGTGGTGGGGGCGGGGCTACCCGCCCCCACCTGAAAACTGTTCGGGCAGGTCAGGCAGGCAGGGTGCCGTCACCGATCGCGGTGGAGATCATCTCGGCGGCAGTGCCGGCCGAGCCGTCGAAGAACGCCTCGAGACCGTTGTCCACACCGGCGATCACGCCTTCACCCCCGGGCTGGACCTGGACCCACTCGCGGACCTGCGAATCGACCTGCGGAGCGGTCTGCACGGCGCTGCGCACCGCGTCGGCGGCGGCCTGTTCGACCGGGCCGGCCGAGTCCCACTGCGTCACGGTCGTTTCGGACTGCTCGGTGAGCACGTCTTGGTGCACGTCCGGCAGCTCGACCTCGATCGGCTGGCCTTCGTCGTCTCCGGCACCGAAGGCGGTACCGGCAGCCAGACCGACCGCACCGCCGACCACAGCGCCCGGAACCGCGCCGACCGCAGCGCCGATGGCCGCGCCCGCTGCGGTACCGGCGACACCGGTGGTGATCTCGGGAAGAACCGGGATCGGCAGGGGCAGCACACCGCCGGCCGCAGCACCGGCGATACCGCCGATGGTGCCGCCGATCAGGGCACCGGGAACCGCGCCTGCCGCAGCGCCGGCCACGCCACCGGCGAATGCGCCGCCGATCTGAGCAGCAGCGACTCGGTCGGCACGGCTGGCATCGACGCCGATCGACTTGTAGAAGGTAGCGACATCAGAGCGGATCAGACCGGCGGTGTTGTTGGTGCGTTCACGATCGTCGTCGGTGACCCAGTTCGGCTGGTTGAAGTGGAAATCGCCGATCATGATCTTCTCGGGTGGAGCGATGTAGATCGGCTCCGGGGTGACCGGCTGCGGGGCACGCAGCTCCAGCGGGTCGATCGGCGGTGGGGTGGACTGCCGCTCGTAGCGGTTGGTGTCGTAGTTGTAGTCCGGCAGCGGTGCGTACTCGCGTTGCTGCGCCGGCGGCGGGGTCCAGTAGATCTGCTTGGCCGGAGGAGCCGGGGCAGGCTTCGGCGCGCTGGTGGTGCCGCCCTGGGTGGACGGTGCCGGGGTGCTCACCCCGCCCTGCGAGGGCAGCTCGACCGGAGCGGCCCAGGCCACACTGGTGCCCGCTGCCACGATCGCCGCGGCCGTGGCAGGCACAACGCCGGCCTTGGCGAGCCGGGACGCCCTGTGATGCTTTCTCATCAGTGGTTCTCTCTTCTGTCGAGGCGTGAATCAGTTGAGTTCGGCGGCCGAGACGCCGCCTTGATCGAGCACTGTCGGTTCCGCATCGACCACGTTCGTCGTGGTCACGGCCGGTTCCGAGGTGGTCGAGGTCGCCGTCTGCGACGGCGTGGTCGAGACGATCTCGGTGGTGGTTGTCGGCCGGGTCCTCGTGGCGGACGGGACCGACGTCGTGGAGGTCACCGCCTTCGACGAGGACGTGGACGAGGACGGCGAGGAGGAGGTGGCTGCGTCGAGGTCGGCGGCGACCGCAGCGAGCCAGGACGCGACGAACCGTGTCGGAGCCTGCCCGCCGGCCGTGGCCGGGACCGAGCCGTAGGAGCCGTGCTCGGCGGCGACGTTGCGCAGCGTCGTCATCGCCACCAGGTCGAACGCATCCCGGTTGGCCGTGACCTCGTTCTGCACGACCGAGAACGCCTGCCG
>NZ_JAUZMZ010000329.1:0-2252 GCF_036327435.1 Rhodococcus chondri
TCGCGTACCGACAAGTGCGCCAACGCCGCCAGCAACNACACCGAGGAGGTGGCACCGGCCTTGACTGCCTGACTCACCGACGAGGAATCACGCAACGGTCCGTACACCACGTCCAGGGACTTGACCCACCGGATCCCGGCTGCGGACAAATCTCGATACAACCCGAACCCGGTTGGTCCGGCTTCGTAGGTCACCGCAACCGGGCGCGGCAATCCTGAAATCCACGACCTGATGTGCTCATACGACGGGGTCAACTGGGCTTGGAACACTTCGCCCGTGACGCCGTCGATGGCTGCTGCTGCGACCGAACGTGCGTGCACGTCCAGTCCGATGCTCGTACGCTCGGTAAACACCGGGGCCTCCCACCACTGTCGGATAGACCGGGCAGGGGGCTTCCTGCTCGGTAACCCACGAACATGGGTGAGAGGGGCCCCGGCCCGCAACCCCTGGCTCAACGCCGGGGGCTGCTCATACCGTCTAGCAAGGCACCGTTTTGTGAGACCTCTCACCGGCGGTGCTTGTGCCGGTTGGGCCGCAGGGGGCCCACCTCGAGGGGAGCCCGCGCTGTGCGCGGAGCGGAAAGACGATGCATGCGGTTACCGATGTCACCGACCGATTCGATGTTCCTGCTCGGAGAGTCGCGTGACCATCCGATGCATGTCGGGGGTCTGCTACTGCTCCAACCGCCGGAAGGTGCCGATGCCCGCGACGTGTACACGATGTTGGTCGAGGCGCTCGACCGCGACGATCAGGTGGCACCGCTGTGGCGGCAGCGCGCGGTCCGGTCGCCGGCGACCTTCCTTCAGTGGGCATGGGAAGAGGATCCGCACTTCGACGTCGAGTATCACGTGCGGTTCAACGCGCTCCCGCAGCCGGGCACGATCGAGGAGTTGTGGGCGCTGGTCTCGCGGTTGCACGCTTCCCTGCTCGACCGCACCCGGCCGCTGTGGGAAGTGCATCTCATCGAAGGACTCGCCGACGGGCGCTACGCGATCTACGTCAAGATCCACCACGCTCGCGCGGACGGTGCCGGTGCGATGAAGTTGCTGCGCCGCGCCCTGAGTACGGATCCCGACGAGACCGGCATGCCCGCGCCCTGGGCGGTGTCCGACAGCGCACCGCCTCCGAAGTCCGCGGTGGGTACGGCCATCGGGCTGCCGGGAGCCCTCGTGCGGGCTGCGCGCGGTGCGGTTTCGGATGTGCTGGCCGTTGCTTCGGAGGCCGTCGGACTCGTCCCGGCGCTCGTCGGCACTGTGGACCGGGCCCTGCACGACCGTGGCGGTTCGCTGTCGTTGGGCGCGCCGTCCACGATCCTCAACGTTTCCATCGCCGGATCGCGCCGCTTCGCCGCACGGTCGTGGCCACTCGAGCGTCTCCGTCTGATTGCCAAAGCCGCCGACGCGACCGTCAACGATGTGGTTCTTGCAATGTCGTCCGGTGCCCTGCGCGCTTTCCTCGTCGAGCAGGACGCACTACCGGACGACTCGCTCGTCGCGATGGTCCCGGTGGCGTTGCGCCGGGACAAGGAGTCCGCCGGTAACGGCCTCGCGATCCTGATGTGTTCGCTGGCCACCGATCGCGAGGATGCCCGGGAACGGCTCGATCGGGTGCGCTCGTCGATGGTCGAGGGCAAGCAGGCGATGAGGGGAATGTCCACGATCGCGCGGCTCGCCACCAGTGCGGTCGGTGTCGCACCGCTCGCGCTCGGGGTGCTCACCGGTAACCGGGCGCTACGGAGGCCGCCGTTCAATGTGATCGTCTCCAACGTCCCGGGTCCGGAAACCCCGCTGTACTGGAACGGTGCCCGCGTCGACGCCCTGTACCCGTTGTCGGTGCCGGTCGACGGGCAGGCTCTCAATATCACCTGCACGAGCACCGACGACGAGATCGCCTTCGGCCTCACCGCATGCGCGCGCACCGTGCCGGGACTGCGACGATTGCTCGATCATCTGGACAACGAACTCCTCGCGCTGGAAGGCGCGGTGGGGCTGGGCGCCTCCCGACCGGCATAGCCGCTCACGCGGGGCCGCTCACGAGGGGTGCAGAGTACCGGCCTTGGCGAGGAGGACAGCCCGTTCGCGTTCGTTACCGGCCAATCGAGCCGCCTCGAGCAGTTCGCCTCGGGCCTCGGCCCTCCGCCCGAGCCGGATGAGCAGCTCACCCCGCACGCTGGGGAGCAGATGGTAGCCCTCGAGTTCGCCGCCGGCGACCAGCTTGTCGACCAATGCCAGCGCGGGCGCCGGGCCGTACGC
>NZ_JAUZMZ010000032.1:0-36908 GCF_036327435.1 Rhodococcus chondri
GACCGGGGCGCGGATCACCAATACGCTGCTCAACAACCTGCGCACGCACGACAAGCAGTTCGGTGTCGAGACGATGTGTGTCGGTGGTGGTCAAGGTATGGCGATGGTCCTCGAACGACTCAGCTGACGCCCGCATAGGAACCAGTTATGTGACCGTTAGGCCGCATGTCTGAAAAGGCATGCGGCCTAACGTATTTCGAAACCGTTCCATTTGAAAAAGTTCTGCTGTTCGGATATACACTTGTGTAGGCGTCGTCACACCGAGGAGATCACTGCATGTCCGTACTCGACAGGTTCCGGCTCGACGGACGAGTCGCGATCGTGACCGGAGCATCTTCCGGTCTCGGTGTCGCCTTCGCGCAGGCACTCGCCGAGGCCGGCGCCGACGTCGTGCTCGCCGCGCGCCGTGTCGACAAACTGGAGCGGACCGCCGAACTCGTCCGGGCTGCCGGCCGTCGGGCAGTGACGGTCGAAACCGACATCGCCGATCCGGAGCAGGCACAGCGGATGGTAGACACCGCCGTCGAGCAATTCGGCAAGGTCGACATCCTGATCAACAACGCCGGCATCGGCACGGCGGTGCCGGCAACCAAAGAGACGCCCGACCAGTTCCGGCGCGTCATCGACATCAATCTCAACGGGTCCTATTGGGCCGCCCAGGCTGTCGGTCGTGTCATGCAGCCGGGAAGTGCGATTCTCAACATCGCTTCGGTGCTCGGCCTCACCACGGCCGGATTACCGCAGGCCGCTTACGCCGCCAGCAAGGCGGGCGTCATCGGCCTCACCCGCGACCTTGCGCAGCAGTGGGGAGCGCGCAGGGGCATTCGCGTCAACGCGATTGCGCCGGGCTTTTTCCAGACCGAGATGACCGACGACTACCAGCCCGGTTATCTCGAAAGTATGAAACCGCGAATTATCCTGGGTCGCACAGGAGATCCGGCAGAGATTGCCGCCACCGCCGTGTGGCTGGTATCCGAGGCAGCCGCATACGTCACCGGTCAGACCATCGCGGTCGACGGCGGCCTCACCATCAATTGACGGCACCACCCCATCCCCCACGGAGGTTTGCTATGAGCACCCAAGTTCGCACCGCCATTGTCACCGGAGCCGCACGCGGTATCGGTGCGGCCGTCGCCAAGCGCCTTGCCCAAGACGGATTCCAGGTTGCCGTCCTCGATCTCGAAGAAGCGGCGTGCGCCGACACCGTTTCCGCCATCGAAGCCGCCGGTGGCAAGGCCCTCGCGGTCGGTGCAAACGTCGCCGACGAGAGCTCCGTGACCGCTGCGGTGGAGAAGATCGCCACCGAACTGGGCGATCCCACCGTGCTGATCAACAACGCCGGCATCACCCGCGACAACCTCCTGTTCAAGATGACGGTCGACGACTGGGATGCCGTCATGGGTGTGCACCTGCGCGGCGCGTTCCTCATGACCCGTGCCGTGCAGAACTACATGGTGGAGGCCAAGTTCGGCCGCATCGTCAACCTGTCGAGCACCTCGGCTCTCGGCAACCGCGGCCAGGTCAACTACTCGGCGGCGAAGGCCGGCATGCAGGGCTTCACCAAGACCCTCGCCATCGAACTGGGTAAGTTCGGCGTCACCGCGAACGCGATCGCGCCCGGCTTCATCGCGACCGAGATGACGGCCGCGACGGCCGAGCGGCTCGGCATGACATTCGACGAGTTCAAGGACAACATCGCCAGCCAGATCCCCGTCGGCCGGATCGGTGCGATCGACGACATCGCTCACACCGCGTCGTTCCTCGTGTCCGAGGGTGCCGGGTTCGTCTCCGGTCAGGTCATCTACGTGGCGGGTGGCCCGAAGGCCTGATTTTCGGCGCGACTCCTGTCGACAGTTTTGATCGACAATGCGGCGCTGCAGTTCCCGACCGTGGGGCTGCAGCGCCGCTGTCGTCCGGGTTCCGACGAAATGATGCCCCGGCATCGAAATCCTCGTAGGGTACTCCACCAGACAGACTTGGGGGGAACTGCCACGTGGAGACCGAACATGACCTGATGTGGACTCGGCGACGCTTCTTGGCAGGATTTCTCGGGACCGGTACGGCAGTGGCGGGTATCGGCTTGTTCTCCTCGACGGCGTCGGCGCAGCCTCCGCAGCAGGCGCCGCCCGTGCGCGACACGATCAACGGCATCCTCTCCTTCGTGGTTCCCGGCAACGATGCGTATTCGCACCAGCAGGGTGTCGCGACCGACCGGCCCGGCGGCGTCACTCCGGGTACCGCCGAATCGCTCGAACGCACCCTCGACCAGGCCGTGGCCATACCGATGTTCGGGCCGGCCGGGATCACGCTTCCAGGTGCGGCAGGAGCCGCTGTCCTGCTCAACATCTTCGCGACGACCGCCGACCCCGCGGCGGCAGCCGGACCGTTCGCTGCGCCGTTCGCGAACCTGGATCACGCCACCAAGGCGCAGGTCTTCGAATGGCTCGACACCGACCCGCGTTTCGAAGGATTCATACTGCGGTTCGTGGTCAACACCATCCCGACGCTCGCGGCGTTCGCCGCATATTCGGAGGTGTCGGCCTTCGACAGGGCGCAACGGACAACCACCGGTCGCCCGGTCGGCTGGGAGCTGAGCAACTACGCCGGGCCGAGCGACGGATGGGACGAAGTGATCGGCTACTACGGCGGCGTCGACAAGGTGGAGGCATAGGTGACCGACGTGATCGTCGTGGGCGCCGGTGGTGGCGGCCCGGTGGTGGCCAAGGAACTCGCGGCCCGCGGGCTCGATGTCCTTGTGCTCGAAGCCGGGCCACGCTTCGCCGACCCGGAGAACGAGTGGACGCACTTCGAGGACGACGCGAACAACCCGATCACCGGATTCCTGCGGCACGGCCCCGGCGACCGGTCTCGCACACCGTGGCTGCGCGACGTTCCGCAGAACTCGTTCGTATGGCAGGTGGCCGGTGTCGGGGGAACGACGTTGCACTACTTCGGGAACTCGCCCCGCGCGGCGGCGGGCGCGTTCGCCGGCTACGACGCGCCCGACCGGCACATGTACGACACCGCGCATCTGTTTCCGTTCGGCTACGACGAACTGCGACGGTACTACGAGTGGGTCGAAGCGACACTGCCCGTGCAGACCGCACCGATGGGCACCAAGGAGCATGTCTTCCTCCGCGGTGCGGCCGCACTCGGTCTGCCACACCAGACCACCCTCGACACGACCGGGCCCTCGCACCGAGCCCAGCAGAACGCGATCCTGCAACCCGGCGGGACCGCCGGCCGCACCCGCGACCCCGCACTGCTGCACCACCCCGACGCCCGCGGGTGCACGATGTGCGGACACTGCTACCAGGGCTGCTACCTCCCGCTCGGTGCCCCGCGGAACCTGAAAGCCAAGCGCTCGACCGACAATTCGTACGTTCCGATGATGCTCACCGCCGACGCGTGGTCACCCGGTGGCCGAGCGGTCACCCTAGTGACCGACGCCGTCGTCTCACAGATCCTCTTCGAGGACGTCAACGGTGAAACTACCGCGCGCGGAGTCCGATTCACCACTACGGACGGTGAGCAGCACGAGGCGAACGCCCGCGTCGTGGTGCTCGCCGCGGGGTGCGTCGAATCTCCGCGCTTGTGGCTCGGCTCCGATCTTCCCAATCCGAACGGATGGGTCGGCCGTGGACTGACCGACCACCACATGGATGCCGTGTTCGGTGTGTTCGACGAATACACCGGCCAGACAAGAGGGTCCGGTTCGAATGCCCGCGTGGATCTGCCGGGTTACGGCGGCATCGAGCAGGTCGGTCTGCCGCCCGCGCTGATCGCCTACGCACTCAACTTCAGTGACTCGGGGATCCACGGGTACGGACGCGCCGGGGGAGTGGTGGACCCTGCCGGTGCCGACAGTCTCGGCAGGCTGGTGGGCCGCGACCTGCTCGACACGATGGCCGACACCGACCGAATCCTCGGCGCACTCGTGATCTCCGACGACGACGTCGAACCGGGCAATCGGGTGACACTGTCGCCGATGCTGGTTCCGAGCGAGGCGGGTCTCGCACCGAAAGTGACCGTGTCGCACCGCAATCGATCACCGCGCACTCGACGAAACCGCGAATACGCCACCCGCACCGCCGTCGAGTTGATGCGTGCGGCGGGCGCGAAGTCGGTGCATCGGTGCGATTGGCCACCGCTGATCCTGCATTCGCAGTCCAGCATGCGGATGGGAATGAGCGAGGACGACTCGGTGCTGGATGCCGACGCGGAAGCCCGCTGGGTGAAACGGCTGTTCCTCGCGGACAATTCGGCACTGGCGAACAGTCTCGGCGGCCCCAATCCGACCCTGACGACACAGGCCGTCGCCACCCGAACGGCGGAGAAGATCGTCGAGAAGTACTTCGGCGGAGAGCCGTGGGTGGGGCGTGAGGATCCGGTGTCGTCGATCGACGACCGGGTCACTGCCGCCGTCGTTGCGCGGGGGTTGTGACGCCGCGATCTCGTTCGCCGAGCGGTGATCGGATTCTTCCCGCTCAGCGGAAACAAGGCTGTCGACCCGCATGTGGGTGCGATCTACTCCGTGGATGCCCCGCCGTCCGGCGGAGAAGTCGACGATCCGCCGTACGCGCTGGTCAGCGAGCGTTACTGGCACAGATCGTCGAAGCTGATGGAGGAGTCCGAAAGTGAAGTCACGAAAGTCCGTCGGCGAGCCTGACGTCACGGGTCAACTCACCTCGGCCGAGGTGATCGCGGCACTGGTGGAAGTGGCCAGAGAAGTACAAGCAGAGGCCCAGCGCGGCCGGCGCTTCGACCCGCCACTGGGCGATCATGAACTGTCGTTCTACGACGCGGTTTCCCAGAACGAATCGGCCCTCCACGACATGGGGGAAGACACCCTTGCCCAGATCGCGCGTGAACTCGTCACCGTCATGCGCCGTGACATCAAGACGGACTGGCGGGTGCGCGAAGACGTCAAAGTCAAGCTGCGGTCGCAGGTGAAGCGTCTGCTCACCCGGTACGAGTACCCACCGGACCGGCAGCCTGCCGCGATCAAGCTGGTCCTCGAGCAGATGGAGGCCATCGCACCCACCATGGCGGCGTGACTCTGTGTGGGAAGCAGAATCGTAGCCCGGGCAACGGGCCTATCCTGGACGGAGACCTGCGGTAGGGAAGGAGCTGATATGTCTACGGGAACACCATCACCGACAGTCTCCGTCTCCGCGGAATCCTTGCCATGCACCGAGAAGAGCTGACCGAGTTGCTCGGAACAAAAGTTGATGTCGTTACGCGTGGCGTTGCGCGAGAACGTATTTCGGAGACTGCACGCCGCAGCCTGGCCACTGACCCTTACTCCACCTCGGCTGTCCCGTACTCGGGGCGGCCGGTGGGACGGTAGACGCCGATGACGACTCCCGAACCGGTGGTGCGTAATTCCACGAGCGACAGGCCGGTGTCCGGGCCGTCGTCGGGGAACAGCCGCCGCCCCTGACCGACCACCACCGGGAAGATCAGCAGGTTGTATTCGTCCACGAGATCGTGCCGGTGCAGTGTTTGCACCAGCTCGAGGCTGCCATGAACCTGTAGCTCTCGCCCCGGTTGCTTCTTCAGCTCGGCCACCGCCGCGGGGACGTCGTCGCCGAGGACGGTGGTCGGGCCCCATTCCGGGTCGGTGAGCGTGGTGGAGGCGACGTACTTCGGAAGAGTGTTGAGCGCGTTCGCGACGGGATCGTCGGGATCGGTCGAATTCGGCCACGATGCGGCGAAGATGTCGTAGGTGTGGCGGCCGAGCAGGAACGCATCGGCCCTGCCGAACACCTCCGTGATGAACACTCCTGTGTCCTCGTCGAAATGCGGGACCACCCAGCCGCCGCGGGAGAACCCGCCGCTGCGATCTTCGTCGGGTCCGCCCGGTCCCTGCGCTACCCCATCGGCCGATACGAATGTCGTCACCGTCAGCTTCATTGCATACTCCTTCCGGAACTTCCACAGAGCACCGACCAGCCTGCGGGCGGAAATTCATCACCTCTTGCAAACCCGGGGGCGAGACGGTATTTCTGGAAACAGCGTCGCGTGTCGATGACGGACAGCGTCAGGCATGGAGGCGTCGGACCGCAAGGGGTTTTCCTTGACCATCTCGTTCAACCACACGATCGTCGCTGCGAAGGACAAGCAGCATTCGGCGTACTTCTTGACCACTCTGTTCGGCTTACCGGATCCGGTTCCGGCCGGGCATTTCCTCGCCGTCCAGCTCGCCAACGGAGTCACCCTCGACTTCGCCGAGCCGCCGCCCCACCTCGAATTCCACCCGCAGCACTACGCGTTCCTGGTGTCGGAGGAGGACTTCGACGGCATCTACGGCCGTATCCTCGAGCGCCGGATCGAGCACTGGGCGGATCCTCGTCAGTCCGCGCACGGCATCAACACCAACGACGGGGGACGTGGAACCTATTTTCTCGATCCGGCGGGCCACTATCTCGAGATCATCACTCGGCCGTACGGTTCGGGCCGCTGAGACCGGAGGGCCGGTCAGGCTGCCGAGCGCCGCCGCGACAACACCAGGCAGCTGCCGGCGATGGCCGCGGTGAGCAGCCCGGTGGCGATCAATTGGGTGCGTGCCGCCGTATCGAACAGTGCGAGCGCCGCGACACCGGCGAGCAGTGCGAGCGTCACGTACGACAGGTAGGGGAAACCCCACATCTTCAGTGGCAGGGAATCTTCGGTTCCGTTGCGGCGTGCCCGCCGGCGCAGAACCAGGTGCGAGACCGTGACAACGGTCCACAACACCAGGATGGTGGAGCCGACCGCGTTGAGCAGCAGGGGCAGCACCTTGTCCGGTCGGACGTAGTTGAGTGCGACGGTGACGAATCCGAACGCCACGGATGCGAGGACGGCATTGCGGGGCACTCCGTTGGCCGCGATACGGCCGAACGCGGGCAGCGCCGATCCGCGGTGGGAGAGCGAGTAGATCATCCGCGACGCGCTGAAGAGCATCGCGTTGAGCGACGACAGCAGTGCGACCACCACGATCACCGTCATCACCGCGGCCGCACCCGGCACCGCGCCGGCCTGGAGCACCGCGACGAACGGCCCGGTCGCGAGATCCTCCGACGTCCAGGGCAGGATCGTCACCATCACCAGCACCGAGCCGATGTAGAAGACGAGGATGCGCCATACCAGGGTGCGCACTGCCCGGCCGACATTGCGCCGCGGGTCGGAGGTCTCGGCGGCGGCGATCGCGATGATCTCGGTGCCCCCGAACGCGAACACCACGATCAGCAGACCGGCGGCGATACCCGCGATCCCGGTGGGGGCGAAACCGCCGTGGGCGGTGAGATTGGTGAATCCGGTGGTGGCGAAGCTCGGTACCCATCCGGCGATCATTGCTACCCCGACGGCGAGGAACGCGACGATCGCGGTGATTTTGATTGCGGCGAACCAGAATTCGACCTCACCGAAGCGACGCACGCCCACGAGGTTCACGCCGGTGAGCACGACCATGTAGAACAGGGCGGAGGCCCACTGGGGGATCGAGGGCAGGGTTGCGGCGGTGATGGCCGCAGCACCCGTCGCCTCGGCGGCGATGACGATCACGACCTGGATCCAGTAGAGCCATCCGATGGTCTGCCCCGCGACCCGGCCCAGCGCATTCTCGGCGTGCACCGAGAATGCGCCGCTGGCCGGGTTCGCCGCGGCCATTTCGCCCATCATCCGCATGACCAGCACGACGAGCGCCGCCGCGACGAGGACCGAGATCAGAATTGCGGGTCCTGCGACGGCGATGCCGGCTCCGGAGCCGACGAACAAGCCGGCCCCGATTGCGCCGCCGAGGCTCATCATGACCAGCTGGCGGGGGCGCATCGCCTGCTGCAACCGCGGCGCCTGCGCGGTGCCGGAGGACGGCGGGGTGGAGACGAGGGTGTCAGTCATGGATGCGCTCCCCGGCCGGAACGAGCTGGTCGAGGGCGATTTCGAACGCTGTCGCGGCGAGGCCGGTGCGTTCGGGGGAGAGATCGTGGCAGCGCTTCAGGGCCGTGGCGACGGTGTCGGAGACGTCGCCGAAGATCGCGGCATCGGAGATTTCGACGTTGCGCTCCATCAGCTGCGCGAACGCGCGCGCCATGCCGCTGTTGGCGATGAAGTCCGGGATCACGGAGACGGATTTGTCGGCGTGCTCGTAGGTCGGGCCGTAGAAGATCTCGTCGTCGGCGAAGGGCACGTTGGCGCCGCTGGCGATGATCTCGAGTCCCGCAGCGACCATGCGGTCGATCTGATCGCGCGTCACGAGACGGCTTGCCGCACAGGGCAGGAAGATTTCGGCACCGAGGTCCCAGATCGCGTCGTTCACGTCGTCGAACGGGCGCATGCGGTCGCTGCGCAGGGCGTTGCCGTCGCGGGTCAGCATGAGGGTGCGGATGTCGTCGAGAGACAGGCCGTCGGACTCGAGGATGCCGCCGTTGCGGTCGATGATGCCGACCACCCGGGCTCCGGCCTGTGCGAGGTAGTAGGCGGCTGCGGCGCCGACGTTGCCCCAGCCCTGGACCACTACGCGCTTGCCGGTGAGTTCGCCGTCGCGGTAGATGCGCTGGTGGTGACGCACGGACTCGGCGACTCCGAAACCGGTGATGAGGTCGGCAACAGTGTATTTCGCGTCGAGGGCGGGCGTGTAGCGGGAATCCTCGACGACCTTCGCGACCCCGAGTCGGAGTTGCCCGACCCGCTGGATGCGCTGGCTTTCGTCGTTGCCGAAGTGCCCGTTGACGACGCCTTCCTGCGGATGCCACAGGCCGTTGCTCTCGGTCAGGGGGACGACCTCGGTCATTTCATCGACGTTGAGGTCGCCGCCGGTGCCGTAGTACGCCCGGAGCAGAGGTGCGACGGCGGTGAACCAGCGTCGCAGCACTCCGTCCTTGCGGGGATCGGACGGGTCGAAGTCGATGCCGGACTTGGCGCCGCCGATGGCCGGCCCCGAGACGGTGAACTTGATTTCCATGGTCTTGGCGAGGGATTCGACTTCGCGGCGGTCGAGGCCGCGTCGCATGCGGGTGCCACCGCCGGCGGCGCCGCCGCGCAGCGAGTTGACGACCACCCAGCCACGTGCGGTGGTTTCCGTGTCGTGCCACTCGAAGACGATCTCGGGGGCTTTTTCTTCGAAGCGGGTCAGCAGGTTCTTCATGAGCGAAGACTGTGACGGCAGTAACAAAAGCAGCGCAACTGCGGTGTAGCCAACTGCACACGGTGTGGAGGTATCGCGCACCGTCGGCGAATTTTTCTGTGCAATCCGGTCAGCTGCGCGGTTGTCGGGGTCGGGATCGGATCAGTGCCGGTAGGCGGGTGCCTTCGCCGACCTGCCCGGCTCGAGCGTGCGCAGCAGGGGCATCGCCCGGTAGGACACGACCTCCGAGAGGACCATGACGCTCGTCGACCGCGCCACGATGGACGACCGGTTGAGTTCGATGAGGGTTTGCTGCAGGCCCATATGGGAGTCGGCGCCGATGCGGCACAGGATGTCGCCGGCGCCGGTGGTGGCGAAGGCTTCCAGGACTCCGGGGATGGCCTCGAGCACCTCGGTCACCGCCTCGAGGGCGCCCTGGACGATCTCCATGGTGACGAACGCTTGGACATCGAAACCGGCTGCGGCCAACCCGATCCGGGGCCGGTAGTCGGCGATGACGCCGGTGTCCTCGAGTCGGCGCAGGCGCGCCGAGACGGTCGCGCGCGCCACCCGCAGCCGCCGGGACAATTCGAGTGCCCCGACCTTCGGGTCGGAATGCAGGGCTTCCAGAAGAGCAAAATCCAACTCGTCCAGCTGTACGGGCTCGCGCATGGTGTTTCCTTCCCATCGAGCCGTAGAAACTATGCCAATTGTATAGCTGCAAGGGGTGGGAGGGTGGATGTCGTGGTCAGCGAGACCAGTTGCCGAGGGCGACGTTGCGCGCACCACCACGACCGGCTTTTCCTGGTGACACACGACACATCGAACGTGCCGCGGATCGCGGCAGGAGGTGGCACACCATGACTCTCGAAATGACCCTCACCGACAGCGAGCAGCTCGCGCGCCTGGACGCCGAGGAATTGCGGCGGCTCGTCGGGCTCGTCGAGTACGACAGCGAACGCGACCCGTTCCCGGTGAGCGGCTGGGACGCGATCGTGTGGGTGGTCGGCAACGCCACCCAGACCGCGCACTACTTCCAGTCGGTGTACGGCATGGAACTGACCGCCTACTCGGGCCCGATCACCGGCAACCGCGACCACCACGCCTACGTGCTGCGCAGCGGTGCCGTCCGGTTCGTGATCAAGGGTGCCGTCGACCCGGACAGCGCCCTGGTCGAGCATCACCGCCGGCACGGCGACGGTGTCGTCGACATCGCGCTGCAGGTTCCCGACGTCGACAAGTGTGTCGCCCATGCGCGGGCCCAGGGTGCCACGATCCTCGACGAGCCCCGCGACATCACCGACGAGCACGGCACCGTGCGCACCGCGGCGATCGCCACGTACGGCGACACCCGGCACACCCTCGTCGACCGGTCCCGCTACCACGGCCCGTATCTGCCCGGGTACGTCGAGCGCACCTCCACGTTCCGTAAGCGCGACGGCGCCCCGAAGCGGCTGTTCCAGGCGCTCGACCACGTGGTCGGCAACGTCGAGATGGGACACATGGACGAGTGGGTGGACTTCTACAACCGCGTCATGGCGTTCACCAACATGGCCGAGTTCATCGGCGACGACATCGCCACCGACTACTCGGCCCTCATGAGCAAGGTGGTGTGCAACGGCAACCACCGCGTGAAGTTCCCGCTGAACGAGCCGGCGCTGGGCAAGAAGCGCTCCCAGATCGACGAGTACCTCGACTACTACCGCGGGCCGGGTGCGCAGCATCTGGCGCTGGCCACCAACGACATCCTCACCGCCGTGGATTCCCTGCGCGACGAGGGCGTCGAGTTCCTCGCCACACCGGACGCCTACTACGACGATCCGGAGTTGCGGGCACGCATCGGTGAGGTGCGGGTGCCGATCGAGGAGTTGAAGAAGCGCGGGATCCTCGTCGACCGCGACGAGGACGGATACCTGCTGCAGATCTTCACCAAGCCGGTCGGCGACCGGCCGACGGTGTTCTTCGAACTGATCGAACGGCACGGCTCGCTCGGCTTCGGCAAGGGCAACTTCAAGGCCCTGTTCGAGGCGATCGAGCGTGAACAGGATGCACGCGGCAACTTCTGAGGATCAGACGAGCGTTCCGAGCCGGGTGCGCAGCACCTGCTCGGTCTGCCGCACGGCCGTGCCCACGACCGGCTCGATGAGCATGCCGAGGGCGCGGCCGGCGAACCCGCCGGGAAGTTCGTAACCGAAGTCGACGTCGAGACGCACGGCTCCGGAGCCGGCATCGGTGAATGTCCAGGTCGAGGCCGTGCGGAAGCCCGAGACGGACTCGAGCGCGATCATGGCGTTGCGTTCCCACTCGACGATCGCGACCCGCGAGTCGAGGGCTTTCGGCCCGACCTGCATGGTGGCGTCGAAGAGCGCACCGACGCCGCTGGTCTGCTCACCGACCGGTTCGAATCGTCTGATGCCGAACATCCAGTCGGGGATGGTGTGGTGGTCGTCGACGTATGCGAACGCCACGTCGAGCGGAATGTCGGCGACAGCGCTGTGGCGGACGTGGATCATGCGCGAAACCCTTCATCCGAAATAGGTGTGACCCAATGTAGCGATAATCGGCGGGTGTGCGGAAGGGTTTGTGCCGATTTCGCCGCGCCCGGGACGAAGGCCTGATTCACTCACCGTGAACACGTCCGTTCGTTGCGGCAGGGAGACTTCGTTGAAAACCAAAGCGGCAGTCATCAAGGGAATCAATCAACCCTGGGAGATCGAGGAAATCGACCTCGGGGATCCGGTCGCGGGCGAGGTGCAGGTGCGACTCGCCGCGTCGGGGCTGTGCCATTCCGACGAGCATCTGCGGAGCGGCGCGACTCCGCTTCCGTTCTATCCGGTGCTCGGCGGACACGAGGGCGCCGGTGTGGTCACCAAGGTCGGGCCCGGTGTCACGAATATCGCCGAGGGCGATCATGTCGTGCTCGCTTTCATTCCCGCGTGCGGGCGGTGTCGTGCCTGCGCGAAGGGTTTGCAGAACATCTGTGACCAAGGTGCCGGCCTGCTCACCGGCCAGGCGATCTCCGACAAGACCTACCGGGTGGGTCTCAACGGCGATCCGGTGATCCAGATGTGCCTGCTCGGCACGTTCGCGCCGTATGTCACGGTGAACGAGTCCTCGGTCATCAAGATCGAGGACGATATCCCGCTCGACAAGGCCGCGCTGCTCGGCTGCGGTGTCGCGACCGGCTGGGGTTCGGCGACCGCGATCGGCGGGACGAAGGTCGGCGACACGGTCGTCGTGATCGGCATCGGTGGTGTGGGTATCAACTCGGTGCAGGGGGCGGCACACGCCGGTGCACGCTTCGTGATCGCGATCGATCCGGTCGAGTTCAAGCGGCAGAAGGCCAAGGAGTTCGGCGCCACCCACACATTCGCCTCGATCGAAGAGGCCGCGCCGGTGATCGGCGAGATCACCTGGGGCCAGATGGCCGACGTCACGATCATCACCGTCGGTGAGATCCACGGCGACATGATCGCGCCCGCCCTGGGCGTGACGGCCAAGGGTGGCCAGACGGTCGTCGTCGGCATGGGAAATGCCACCGACACCCAGGTCACGCTCAGCCTGTTCGAGCTCACCCTGCTGCAAAAGCGGTTGCAGGGAGCCATCTTCGGCGGTGTGGGTCCGCGCTCGCAGATCCCGAAGCTGCTCGAGTTGTACCGCAACGGGCAACTCGACCTCGACGGCCTGGTCACGAAGACCTATCGGCTCGAGGACATCAACCAGGGCTACGCCGACATGCACGACGGCAAGAACCTGCGCGGCGTCATCCTGTACGGCGACGACGACTACTGATCGGTGTCCTGATGATTCGTGTCGCCGGGGCGTTCCCTTACGGTGAGATCCATGGACACGCGTGAGGATCTCGTCCCCGGCGACACCGGGTCGTGGCGGCACTATGGGGCCACAACGCTCCCGAAAGCGCTTGCCGCTGCCCTCGACGCGTTCGCCGAGCGCGGTTACGACGGCACCTCGATCCGGGAGGTCGCCTCGCGGGCGGGACTGTCGGTGCCCGGCCTGTATCACCACTACCCGTCGAAACAGGCGCTGCTGGTGTCGCTGACCACGACGGTGATGCGGGAGCTGCTCGAGCGCAGCCGGCAAGCTCTCGCGGAGGCGGGGCCGACACCGTCCGAGCAGTTCGATGCCGTCGTCGAGTCGCTGTTGCGCTTTCACATGTTCCGCCGCAACCAGGCGTTCGTTGCGTCCACCGAGATGCGCAGCATGGAGCCGGCCAGTCGCGCGGCATTCGTCGCGCTGCGCGACGAGCAGCAGCGCATGCTCGACCGGATCGTCGAGGAGGGTGTTGCCGCGGGGGAGTTCTCGACGCGGTATCCGGAGGATGCCAGTAGAGCCGTGACCACGATGTGCGTGGCGGTGGCGAGCTGGTATCACCCCGACGGACCGTTGTCGCCCGACGAGATCGTGACCCGGTATCTCGCGATCGCACGCTGCACGGTCGGCGCCCGGTAGACCTCCGGGGTTGACCGCTTCGACGTAATATGTCACCGTATTTATGACCGAGCGATCGATCGGTCGGTCGGTGAGGAAGGGAGTGAGCATGGCAGTCGATCTGTCGTATCCGGACCGGGTACGAGACCTGGTCGCCAAGACCGAACAGTTCATCCGCGACGAGGTGCTGCCCGTCGAGGACGCGCACGGCGGCGACATCACCGCAGCGGGCGGCGACACCATCCGCGTCCAGCTGCAGAAGGCAGCGAAGGATGCGGGCGTCTTCGCGCCCCATGCACCCGTCGAATACGGCGGACACGGCCTCGGCATGGCCGATCGTGCGCCCGTCTTCGAAGCCGCCGGATACTCGCTGTTCGGCCCCACCGCACTCAACATCGCCGCGCCCGACGAGGGCAACGTACACATGCTCGCCCACATCGCGAGCGACGAGCAGAAGCAGCAATTCCTCGCGCCTCTCGCCGCCGGCGACACGCGCTCGGGGTTCGCGATGACCGAGCCCGCCCCCGGTGCCGGCGCCGACCCGAACGCTCTCAACACTCTCGCCGAGAAGGTGTCCGGCGGCTGGAAGATCAACGGCCGCAAGCACTTCATCACCGGTGCCGACGGTGCCGGATTCTTCATCATCATGGCCCGCACCTCCGGGCAGCCCGGGCAGCGCGGCGGCGCCACCATGTTCCTCGCACCCGCCGACACCCCCGGCATCACCGTCGGCCGACACATCGCCACCCTCGATCGCTCGATGCTCGGCGGACACTGCGAAGTGCAGTTCGACGACCTCGTGGTGCCCGACTCCGCGGTCCTCGGTGAAGTCGACCAGGGATTCGCCTACGCACAGGTCCGGCTCGGACCCGCTCGCATGACGCACGTGATGCGCTGGCTCGGCGCCGCTCGCCGCGGCCACGACATCGCCGTCGGCTACGTCTCCGAACGCGAAGGCTTCGGATCCAAGCTCGGCGACCTGGGCATGATCCAGAAGATGGTCGCCGACAACGAGATCGACATCGCCGCGACCCGCGCACTGCTCGTGCAGGCGTGCTGGGAACTCGACCAGGGATCGCACGCCGCGAACGCGACGTCGATCGCCAAGACCTTCGCCGCCGAGGCGATCTTCCGCATCGTCGACCGCTCCATGCAGATGTGCGGCGGCCTCGGTGTGTCCGAGGATCTTCCGCTCGCGCGGCTCTCGCGGGAGGTACGCCCGTTCCGGGTCTACGACGGACCGTCCGAAGTGCACCGCTGGGCCATCGCCAAGCGCACCGTCGGTGCGGCTCGCAAGGCCGCCGCAGCGAAGGCGGCGAACCAGTGACCGCCGCCGTGCACGAAGGACTCGACCTCCTCGCCCTCCAGCGTTTTCTGACGGACTCCGGGGTGTCGATCGACGGAGAGCTGCGCGCCGAGCTCATCTCCGGCGGCAAATCGAACCTGACCTACGGCATCCTCGACAACAGCTCGCACTGGGTGCTGCGCCGGCCCCCGACCGCGGGACTGACTCCCTCTGCACACGACGTGGCCCGCGAATACCGCATCACCTCCGCGCTGCAGGACAGCGGAGTCCCGGTGGCGCGCACCGTCGCGCTGTGCGAGGACACATCGGTCATGGGGGCGCCCTTCACCGTCGTCGAACATGTCGACGGCCGAGTGGTGCGCAGCAAGGACGACCTCGATTTGCTCACCGACAACGAAATCGAGTCGTGCACCGCCGAACTCGTGCGCGTCATCGCGGCGCTGCACAACGTCGACTACGTGGCGGCCGGGCTCGGTGAATTCGGGCGCCCCGACGGATACGTGACGCGGCAGGTGAAGCTGTGGGCGAGCCAGTGGGAACGGGTCAAGACCCGTGAGCTGCCCGATCTCGAGCGCCTGCACGCGGCGCTGGCCGACTCGATCCCCGAATCGCCCACCCCGTCGATCGTGCACGGCGACTACCGCATCGACAACGTCATCCTCGATGCGTCGGATGCCGGGAAGGTTGCGGCGGTGGTCGACTGGGAGCTGTCGACGCTCGGTGACCCGCTCACCGACCTCGCGCTGATGTGCGTGTACCGCCATCCGGCGCTCGACCAGGTGCTCGGCTTCCCGGCGGCCTGGACCAGCGCACGCCTTCCCTCCGCCGACGAACTCGTCCAGCGCTACGCCGTGGCATCGGGGCGGGAGATCGCCCACTGGAACTTCTACATGGGCCTCGCGCACTTCAAGCTCGCCGTCATCGCCGAGGGGATCAACCACCGCTGGCAGGTCGGAGCGACCGTCGGAGACGGCTTCGACCAGGCCGGTGCGTCGGTGCCCGCTCTGGTCGCCTCGGGTCTGGCCGCGCTGAAGGGAGCAGAATCGTGACCGCTTCCGCCCTCGTCACCGGAGCTTCGCGAGGTATCGGACTCGGTGTCGCGACGCGGCTCGCCCAGCAGGGATACGGGCTCACCATCACCGCCCGCGACCCCGAGCGGCTCGAAAAGGTCGCCGCGCAACTGCGTGAAGCCGGCGCCGCCGAGGTGCTCCCCGTCGCCGCCGACCTCGCCGACGCCGACACGGGCGCGCGCCTCGTCGCCGCCCACGGTGAGGCGTTCGGCACGATGAAAGCGCTCGTCCTCAACGCGGGCGTGGGCACCGCAGGCAACATTGCCGATTTCCCCGCGCACCGGCTCGACAAGACGATCGCCGTCAACCTCACCGCCCCGTTCGCACTGCTCCAGGCGGCACTGCCACTGTTGCGCGCGGGCGCTGCGCAAGATCCGGGTCGCGGCGCGAAGGTGGTGGCGCTGTCGTCGATCACCGGCGCCTACGCCGAGGCCGGCCTGGCCGCATACGGCGCGACGAAGGCCGCGCTGATGTCCCTGATCGAAACGCTCAACGCCGAAGAATCGGGCAGCGGGGTAACCGGATCGGCGATCGCCCCCGCCTACGTCGACACCGACATGTCCGACTGGATCAAGGACCGCATACCCGCCGAGCAGATGCTCGAGGTCAACGATGTCGTCGAACTCGTCGACGCGCTGCTCAAGTTGTCGTCGCGTGCGGTGCTGCCCAAGCTCGTGCTCAGCCGCGCGGGAGCAAGCCTGTACGGGGCCTGACGGACGCTCGGCACGGGGGTGTCAGTCGTTCTCCTTGCCCTCGCCCTCCTTGCCCTCGCCGCGGCGGCGGAGGAAGTCGAAGCCGGGGACCCCGACGATCGCCTGCCGCACGTCCTTGGCGACGCCGAGCAGTTCGTGGATCTCCGGTGCCACCGCTTCGAGGGTGCCGAGAATCGGCATGAGTGCCTTGGTCCGGTCCGCCATCATGGGGAACTGATCGAGCAGGACGATCGCCGCGTGAACCTCTTCGGGCGACATTTCATCGATGAACTGCCCGGCGAGCGGAGCGGCCTGCTTTGCCATGGGCGCGTACGTGTCGAGCAGTTCGCCCGCGGTGTCGCTGGTGCGGCTCGCGGACGCAACGACCACCTGCGCGTGCGCGGCAACCTCGGCGGCGTTCTCCACTACCTCCGTCGTGGAGGCGATGACCTCCGTCGCGTGCGCGACCGCCGCGGCGGCGTCGGCGACGACGGCGTCGACTCGCTGCACGAGGTTTTCCGCCGTGTCGAGCAGTGCCTCGACGCGGCCGGGCACGGAGATCGCGAACACAGCGGTCGCGACCGTGCGATCGGCCACGACACGGGCGGTGTCGGCGAGCGTACCGACCAGTGGGAGATCGGACAGCGGGATCATTCGCCCATAGTGCAGCACCGTCGCACGAGGCGATCGGGGAACCTCACGTTTCCGTCGCCCGACGCGTCTACCCGGTACAGGTCTTGCACCGGATGGAAGGATCGGACTCGTGAACGCATCGCGCACACATACCGTCATCGACTCACCGATCGGCGAGCTCACGCTGGTGAACACCGACGGAACGTTGTCGGGTATCTACATGACCGACCATCGCCCGGCACCGGATCCGGCGACCTTCGGGCCCCGCCTGAGCGCCGGGTTCGAGCGGGTCACGACGGAGCTCGCTGAGTACTTCGCCGGCGAACGTACCGAGTTCACCTTCCCGATCGACCCCGTCGGCACCGAATTCCAGCGCACCGTGTGGAGCACCCTGACGACCGTGCCGTACGGCGCCACATGCACCTATTCGGAGCTGGCCGCGGCGATCGGCCGGCCCAGCGCGGTGCGGGCCGTCGCTGCGGCGAACGCACGCAATCCCTTGTGCATCGTGGTGCCGTGCCACCGCGTCATCGGAAGCAGCGGCAAGCTCACCGGGTATGCCGGGGGACTCGAGCGTAAGAAGTATCTTCTCGAACGCGAGGCGCAGGCCGTTCATGCCCCCGCCTGATCCGGCACATCTCGGCACCCTGCCACCGTTCGAACGGGTCGTCTCCGAGCACGGCCCGACGGTGTTGCGGGTGTGCCGGGCACTGCTCGGCCCGGTCGATGCCGACGACGCCTGGTCCGAGACCTTCCTGGCTGCGCTGCGCGCATACCCCGAGTTGCGTCCGGGCAGCAACGTCGAGGCGTGGCTGGTGACCATCGCGCACCGCAAAGCGATCGACGTCCACCGCGTCCGCAACCGCACCCCGGTGCCGAGCGAGCGCCTACCCGAACACGCTGCCACCAGCGGGATTCCCGGCACCGGCGACGACGAACTGTGGTCGGCGGTCGCGGCGCTGCCGTTCACACAACGCGCCGCGCTCGTCTACCACTACGTGGG
Source organism: Rhodococcus chondri (assembly GCF_036327435.1). Lineage (NCBI taxonomy): Bacteria > Bacillati > Actinomycetota > Actinomycetes > Mycobacteriales > Nocardiaceae > Rhodococcus > Rhodococcus chondri. The sequence goes on from NZ_JAUZMZ010000032.1 coordinate 18,260, forward strand.
GGGTCTGCCGTACGCCGAGGTCGGTGCGGTCCTCGGCAACACCGCCGACGCCGCCCGTCGCGCCGCCGCGGACGGCCGGGCGGCGCTACGTCGCCACTACCGCATGCAGACAGGAATTCCGTCATGACCTTTTCGACGCCCGCGGTGTCGTCCACCGATCTCGCCTGGCTGCACGAGCGGCTCACCCTCGACGCCGAAGCAGCCGGGCTGCTCGACGTCGCCTACCGGATCGTCGACACCCCGGTCGGGCCGCTGCTGCTCGCCGCGACCGGCACGGGTCTGGTGCGCGTCGCCTATGTCGCCGACAGTCCCGACACGGTGCTCGACGAACTCTCCGGGCGGGTCAGCCCCCGCATCCTCGAAGCGCCTGCTCGGCTCGAGGTGGCGGCACACCAGATCGACGAATACTTCCGCGGCGCGCGTAACTCGTTCGACCTACCGCTCGACCTGCGACTGGCGACAGGATTCCGCCGCGAGGTCATCACTCACCTGCCGGAGATCGGGTACGGCCGTACCGCGAGCTACGCCCAGGTTGCGGCCGCGGCGGGCAGCCCCCGCGCAGTCCGGGCTGTCGGTACCGCATGTGCGAAAAATCCGCTGCCCCTGGTTATTCCGTGCCACCGTGTGGTGCGCAGCGACGGCGGTCTCGGGCAGTATGCCGGTGGCGTGGAGGCCAAACGCATCCTGCTGGAACTGGAAACAGCGATATGAGTGCCGGCGTCGCGAGCGCAGAGCTGCGGGTGCCTCTGACCCCACCGTTCGCGTCCGGGCCGCTGCTCGCGGCGCTGCGCAGCCACACCGTCCCTGGACTCGAACGGCACGACGCTGCCACCGGCACCCATACGCGGGCGATCCGGACGCGACACGGTGCCGCCACGGTGAGCGTGACGCTGCGCGACACCGATCACGTCACCGTCCGGATCGCGGGCACCGCACCGCGCGACACCGCCGAGGTTGTCGAAACGGTGCGGCACTGGCTCGACCTCGACACCGATCCGGCGATCGTCGACGCAGCATTCGCCGACGACCCGCGCCTGGGGCCACTCACCGTCGCGACACCAGGATTGCGGGTGCTCGGGAGCACCGACTGGTTCTCGACCGCGGTGCAGACGGTGCTCGGGCAGCAGGTGAGTGTCGCGGCGGCCTGCACCTTCGGTGGGCGTCTCGTCGCCGAGTACGGCGACGATGCCCCCGGCGGGTTGCGGTGCTTTCCGACGCCGCAGCGCCTGGCGGGCGCCGATCCGGAGCGTCTCCGGGCGGTCATCGGCACCACCCGGTCGCGGGCCCGCACCGTGCAGGCGCTGGCCGCCGCGGCCGGGGAGGGGCTCGATCCGGCCACGGCGAGTTTCCGTGCCGATCTGCTGGCGCTGCCCGGGATCGGACCGTGGACCGTCGAATACCTGGCGCTGCGGGTACTCGGCGACCGCGACGCCTACCCGTCGGGCGATCTGGTGCTGCGCCGTGCCCTCGGCGTCGACACCACCCGGGAGGTGCTCGAGCGGGCGCAGTCGTGGCGACCGTGGCGGGCGTATGCCGTCTCGCACCTGTGGACGGTGGCCGCCTATTCGCCGTCCGTCTCGTCGGCGTAGGTGTCGCGGACCGCGAGTTTCATGGGGAAACGGACCGCGGTGTCGCCGAACAACAGTCGCGTTGCCGACTGCACGGAGGCCTCGATGTGGGCGGCGGCGAGATCCGGGTTGCGGGTGTGGACGACCACCTCGTCGTGCTGGAAGAACACCAGCTCACCGGCGGTGCGGTCGGGGTCGGTGGTGAGACGGCGACGCAACTCGGCCAGTACACACAGGGCCCACTCGGCGGCGGTGGCCTGGACGACGAAGTTGCGGGTGAACCGGCCACGTGCCCGTACATCGCCGTGCGAGTGGAAGCCCGGCTCGGGTGGCGGACAAGCACGACCGAGCCACGAATACACGACTTCCCCGCGCTCTCCGGCGCGCGCGGCCCGCTCCACGAAGTCCACGGCGACGGGAAAGCTGTTGCGCAACACGGTGAGCAGCGATCGAGCGTCGCCGGACGTGGCACCGTACAGAACACCGAGCACGGCGACCTTCGCTTTCGCGCGGTCACCGTTGAACGCTGCCGCCGCGACCGGCGCGTACAGGTCGTCGGCGCCCGCGGCCGCGACCATGCGGCGGTCTCCGGACATCGCGGCGAGAATGCGAGGTTCGAGCTGCCCGGCGTCCGCGACGACGAACGTGTGCCCGGGGTCGGCGATGACGCTCGATCGCAGCGACTTCGGAATCTGCAGGGCACCGCCACCGCGGCTCGCCCACCGGCCCGACACGACGGCGCCCGGCACGTACACGGGCCGGAAACGGTTGCCGTGCACCCACGTATCGAGCCAGTGCCAGCCGTTGGTGCTGTACAGCTTCGACAGGTCGCGGTGACGCAGCAGCAGTGGTACGGCCGGATGATCGATTTCCTTCAGCACGTGCTTGCGGGTGGAGGTGGCGTCGATGCCTTCCCGGCGGAAGGCATCGAGTATCTCGGCGTGCGAGGCAGGGTTGAGCGGCCGGCCGAACGCGGCGCAGATTTCGGCGGTCACCTCGGCGATGCGACGCGGCGGCTCGTATCCGGCCGGACGTGGTCCGAGCACCGACTCGAGAAGCCGCCGGTGCGCGTCGGCGGAGAACGGGAGCCCGTCGAAACCCATTTCGGCCGCGGCGAGGGTGCCGGCGGACTCCGCGGCGATCAGCAGGTCGAGCCTGCGGTCCTCCGACAGCACGCGGCGTTGCTCCGCGAACTGTGCGAGCACGGTATCGATGTCGACGGCGGGCGCCGCGTCGAACAGTCCGGGACGTTCGTCGACCGGTTCGTCGGACGGCAGCCCCGGAGTGCCGGCGCGCATGCTCGTGATCGTCGCGGTTGTCGCGAGGTCATGGCAGCGCTGCACGCGCACACCGGCCCGCAGCAGGTGCGGGTATACCGAGGCCGTCGAGGTCCAGACCCACCGTGGGTGATGCGCGGATTCGATCTCGGCGACGGCGACCGCGAGGTCGCGGTGGCGGCGCACCTGCGCGACCGGTGCACCCGCGTCGTCGGTCTCGACCGTGCTCGCACCGCGGGTGTCGCCGCCCGCGGCGGGATGAGGAACGACGACCATACGCACCGCCCCAGTGTGCGCGTGTGCCGACGGCCGCCGCGCACCGGCTCGCATCACCCCTCGTTTCACACTGCTATCGGCACGAGCGCAGATCGGACGCGTTAACGTGGGGATGCAGGGACCCCGCCGCTACCCCCGACGCGCGGCGGGGTCCCTCGTCGCCTCCCGGACCGCGTATACCCCCGATGCGGATTCCGGCCGGTAGGGTCGACGTCCGGAGAAGCCGATGTGCGGGGGTAGTCGATGACCGAAGTTCTACTTGTCCTGTTGATCCTGATTGTCGTTGCTGCAGTGGTGATCGTGGTGCTCCGCACCCGTAAACCCGCACCGGCACCGGCCCGGGTCGACCCGCTCGCGGACTACCCGGAGGTCTGGGACCCGTACAAGCTCGGTGTCGGGGACATCATCACGTACGCGGGCATCGACCACGTCGTACGCGGCACCATCACCCTCGACCAGGAGGGCTACCGCTGGCACGAGCATCTCCTCGACGGGTCCACCGGCCGTCGCTGGCTCACCGTCGAGAACGACGAGGGGGAGCTGGAGATGACCCTCTGGATGCGGCGTGAGGGCACCGGACTGGACCCGGGCGGCGACGTGATCCTCGACGATCGGGTGTACCGGAAGGTCGAAAGCGGCACCGCCCGCTACACGGCCGAGGGCACGACGGGAACCGCGCCCGCCGGGTCGATGGACTACGCCGACTACGCGACCGCGGACAAGACCGGGCTGCTCGCCTTCGAGCGGTGGGCGGCGGCCGCGTCGTGGGAGGTTTCCACCGGCCGCGCCGTGACCCGTAGCGAACTCACCGTCATCCACGCGGGTCCCCCGCAGTGAGCGTGCATCTGCTCGAGGTCGCGCCGCGCGACGTGTCGGCCGACGAACTCGGGTTGGTGCTCGGTGCTCCCGCGCCCGCGGCTCTGGTATCGATGCGCCTGACCGACCCGGACGCGGGAGAGCTGGTGCTGGGAGTGCTGGCGGCCTCGCATGTCGTCACCGCCACGTCGGGCCGACGCCATCTCACCGAGCAGGTGTCGTGCGATGCGATCGGGATCGGGGGGCGGCGTCTGCCCGAGCTCGAACACGGCGACGGGTATCGGTTCTCGAGCCGGACCGTGACGGTGTCGCGTGCGGCGCTGGCCCGGAGAGCGGGGGAGCTGCGCGAGGCCGCGGCCGTTCGGACCTGGCTGTGCGCCGGGTTTCCGGGCGATCCGGATGCGCTGACCGCGCTCACCGCGGATGCGAGCGAAGGGGAATGGCATTGGCGTACCTGGCATCTGTACCCACGCTCGGACGCGGGTGTGATCGTCGAGACGGAAAGCCGGTGGCGACCGTGAAGCGGGCAGCTGTGTGCGTTCTCGGCTTCCTCGTGTTGTTCGTTGCGGGATGCGGTAGTTCAGTGGGCAACTACATCGACGACACCTACGAAGATCGCGGCAGACGCGGCGACATCGCCACCTATCATTCACCGGATCCGGTGGGGACCACGGTCTCCGACATCGTCGCCGCACAACCTCCCGCGGCCCGCTCGGCGGACGGCGGCAGGGAGTACCTGCGGTACAACGACGACATCGTCATCGTCAGCGCCGCGCCCGAGGGTGGCAGCACCGTCACCGTCGAGGACATCGACGGCCGCTTCAGCGGCGGCGCCTTCATCTTCCTCGGTCCGGGATTCCGGCCCGGGTCGCCGGCTTCCGGAAACGTTTCCGGGGGGAGCGGAGGCGCGAAATGACCTCACAACACATCAACACGGGAGTCGAGAACATGACCGTTATCCTGGCCGCGGACATCGAGGTCGGCCGTGTGGACTTCACTCTGCTCTTCGGCGGGGTGCTGGCAACGATCGCTTTCTTCCTCGTCGGGATTGCCGTTCTGACAGTCGGATTCGCGATGCTCGATGCGCTCACGCCGGGAAATCTGCGTCATCAGGTGTATGTGGACCGCAATCCCAATGCCGCGTTGCTGCTCGCCGCGAACCATCTGGCACTGGCGATCATCGTCGTCACCGCGATACTCACCAGCTCCGACGGATACGCGCAGGGTCTGATCGATTCGCTCGTCTACGGCCTCGTCGGTGTGCTGCTACAGGCGGTGGCCCTGGTCATCATGAATCGGCTGCTTCCCGGCCGGCTGGTCACTCTGGTCGGCGAGCCTCACATGAGCGGCGCGGCGTGGGCCGTGGCGGTCACCCTCGTCTCGGTCGGCCTCGTCAACGCCGCTGCCCTGTCGTGACGGTCACCGCTCCGCCGCTGGAACCGCCGCCGCTGGAACCGCCGGCGCTGGGGCGGCGGGCACGGGTACTGCTGCTCGCCGCAGTTGCCGCGTGCGCAGCGTGCGGGTTGGTGTACGAACTGGCGCTGCTGACCTTGTCGGCGAGCCTCACCGGCGGCGGCATCACCGAGACCTCGCTCATCGTCGCCGGGTTTGTGGCAGCCCTCGGATTGGGTGCGCTCGCCGCCAAACCGCTGCTGCCACACGCCGCACCGGTGTTCGTCGGCGTCGAAGTGGCGCTCGGGCTGGTCGGTGGAGTGAGCGCCGCCGCGCTGTATGTGGCCTTCACCTTCCTGGGCTCGTCGACGTGGGTGCTCGTCGTCGCGACGGCCGCGATCGGGATGCTCGTCGGTGCCGAAGTGCCGCTGCTCATGACGCTGCTGCAGACCGGCCGGGCCACCGACGCCCGCGACACCGGCAAGGTGCTCGCGAATCTCAACGCCGCGGATTACGCGGGCGCGCTGATCGGCGGGTTGGCCTGGCCGTTTCTGCTGCTGCCCTTCGCCGGGTTGATCCGGGGCGCGGCCCTGACCGGCATGGTGAACCTGTGTGCGGCCGCGGTGGCGGCGCTGTTCCTGTTGCGCGGGCATCTGCGTCCGGCGGCACGCGCCCTGTCGCTGGTGGCGCTGCTGCTCGCGGCGGCACTTCTCGGGGGACTGCTCGTCAACTCCTCCGACATCGAAACCACGTCCCGTCAGCGGCTGTACCCGGATCCGATCATGTTCGCGCAGCAGTCGCAGTATCAGGAGATCGTGGTCACCGACCGCGGTGGTGAGGTGCGGTTGTATCTCGATGGGGACCTCCAGTTCTCGAGCACCGACGAGCACCGGTACACCGAGACGCTCGTGTATCCGGCGCTCTCGCGAGATCCCGAACGGGTCCTCGTCCTCGGCGGCGGCGACGGACTCGTCGCCCGGGAGGCGCTGCGGCAGAGCGCTGTTCGGGAGGTGGTGCAGGTCGAACTGGATCCGGCCGTGCTCGAACTCGGGAACACGCAACTGCGGGACCTCAATGGTGGGGCGTTGCAGGACGAGCGGGTGACCGTCGTCGTCGCGGACGCGTTCCGCTGGTTGCGCGACCGGACCGGGGGAGGGTTCGACGCGGTGATCGTCGACCTGCCCGATCCGGACACCCCCGCGCTGGGGCGCCTGTATTCAACCGAGTTCTACGGACTTGCCGCAGCGGCGCTGAATCCGGGTGGCCTGCTGGCGGTGCAGTCGGGCAGCCCGTATTCGACACCGGACGCGTACTGGCGGACCGTGTCGAGCGTGTCCTCGGCCGGCTTGGGCGTGACCCCCTATCACGTGCACGTGCCGAGTTTCGGAGACTGGGGTTTCGTGCTGGCGCAAGCCGGTTCGCCGCCCGCGCTGGAATTGTCCGCGACCGCGGCGCCGCGCAGGTTCCTCGACCCGGCGACACTCGACGCGGCGGCGATCTTTCCGCCGGACCGGCCGCGCCTCGATTTGGAACCGTCCACCCTGGACCGGCCGCGCATCGTCGACGATATGCGCCGCGGCTATCAACGCTAGTAATAAATGTGTGAACAATGTGCGGCGCTGCGGTATCGTGACCGCATGTCCGCCCCCCGCGACCTCGACTACTGGTCCTTCGTCGAACTCGCGCAGGACCGGCTGAACAGCAAGTTCGGCGAACACCACCGCAGTGCCACCGAAGTGCTGCTCACCCTCAACCGGGCGTCGGACCTCGTCACCTACGACCTCGAATCCAGTGTGCACCGGCCACGCGGCCGGTCGTGGTCGGCGTACCGCCTGATGTTCGTGATCTGGCTGGCCGGACCCATCGAGCCGAATGTCGCGGCCAGGCTCACGGGGATGAGTCGAGCCGCCGTATCGAACCTGGCAAAACCGCTGGTAGAGGCAGGTGTTTTGCAGAAGACCCCGGTGAGCCACGACGGCCGCTCGGTGCAGCTCTCGCTCACCGACGAGGGGGAGGCCGAGATCGTGCAGACGTTCGGCGAGCAGAACGAACGCGAGGCCGCGTGGGTGGACGTCCTCTCCGACACCGAACAGCAGATCCTCGTGATGCTGCTGAACAAGCTGATCACCAACCGCAGCCAGTTCGACGTGCGCGGACGCAACTGATCTTCCGACGATCCTCGGTGTGGTTGCGCTCACGCCCCGTAGTTAGTTAAGGTGTGTACTAACAAGGCGGCGGTCGCCGCGCACTGCCGAAAAACCTGCGAGGAGCTGAACCCATGGCGTTCTACCGACAGCTCGGCGTCATCCCGCCCAAGCGTCACACCCAGCACCGCGACGAGAACGGCAACCTGTACTACGAGGAGCTGATGGGCGAGGAAGGCTTCTCCTCCGACTCGTCGCTGCTCTACCACCGGTACATCCCGTCTGCGATCGTCGACGCCACCGAGTGGAAGGTGCCCGACCAGGCCACCACGCCGAACCACCCGCTCAAGCCGCGGCACCTCCAGCTCCACAAGCTGTTCCCCGAGACGATCTGGGCCGAGACCGACGTGGTCACCGGCCGCCGGCTGATCCTCGGCAACCCGGACGTGCGCCTGTCCTACGTCGTGTCCAAGAAGGAGTCGCCGCTCTACCGCAACGTGGTCGGCGACGAGATGGTGTACATCGAGTCGGGCACCGCGAAGGTCGAAACGGTGTTCGGCACCCTCGACGCGAAGCCCGGCGACTACGTACAGCTGCCGATGGCGACCACGCACCGCTGGATCCCCACCGGCGACGAGCCGCTGCGCGCCTACGTCATCGAAGCCAACAGCCACATCGTTCCGCCCAAGCGCTACCTGTCGAAGTTCGGACAGTTCCTCGAGAACGCTCCGTTCTGCGAACGCGACCTCCACGGACCTACCGAGCCGATCCAGGTCGAGGACGAGAACGTCGAGGTCCTCGTCAAACACCGCACCTCGCACGGCATCGTCGGCACCCGCTATCTGATGCCGCACCACCCGTTCGACGTCGTCGGCTGGGACGGCTGCCTGTACCCGTACACGTTCTCGATCCACGACTACGAGCCGATCACCGGCCGTGTCCACCAGCCGCCGCCGGCGCACCAGTCGTTCGAGGGCAACAACTTCGTCATCTGCAACTTCGTGCCGCGCAAGGTGGACTACCACCCGGACGCGATCCCGGTGCCGTACTACCACTCGAATGTCGACTCCGACGAGATCATGTTCTACTGCGGCGGCGACTACGAGGCCCGCAAGGGTTCGGGCATCGGTCAGGGTTCCATCTCGGTGCATCCCGGCGGCCACGCCCACGGCCCCCAGCCCGGCGCGTACGAGCGCAGCATCGGCGTCGAGTACTTCGACGAACTTGCCGTCATGGTCGACACCTTCCGCCCGCTCGAACTCGGCGAAGGCGCCTTCGCCTGCGAGGATCCGGCCTACGCGGGCAGCTGGAGCCGCAATCAGGCGGGTGCGCAGTGACGGACTTCGGACCCCTCCTGACCGGACTGTGCGACGACGCCGCGCTGTTCCCGCCCGGTAACGCGCCGCTCGACGTCGCCGTGCCGGCCCACGCCGGACATGCCGCCTCCGACCACGCCTCGCTCGTCGGGACCTTCGTGTTCCCCGCCGGCCGTCTCGGCGAGCTGGCCGAATTGCTCGGTGCCCGACCGCTTTCCGGTGAGCTCGCGCTCAGTCTGACTGTGCCTGCCGGCACATCCGCGGTGCCCGCGGCACTCGAGCAGGCAGCCGCCATCAGTGGTGTCTCGGTCGCGGCACTCGAGATCGCCGTGACCGCCGAGCAGAGCGTCGACGACCTGTTCGCCGCTCTCGACGAAATCGCCGCGGGCGCACCGGGTGTCGACCTCTTCGTCGAGGTGCCCCGCGACGAACGCCGCCCCGGCATCCTGGCGCGGCTCGCCGGAACCTCGTACGCAGCGAAGTTCCGCACCGGCGGCGTTGTCGCCGAGGCGTACCCGGACGAGACCGAACTCGCCGACGCGATCCACACCGTCGTCGCCGGTGCGGTGAAGTTCAAGGCCACTGCCGGACTGCATCACGCCGTCCGGAACACCGATCCGGCAACCGGATTCGAACAGCACGGCTTCCTCAACGTGCTGGCCGCCGTCGCTGCCGCGCAGGGTGGTGCCGACCGTGCCGAGTTGACCGCCGTGCTCGCGGAACGGGACGGCGCGGTGCTCGCCGACCGTCTCGGCAGCCTGCCCGCCGAACGCATCACCGAAGCGCGCAACCTGTTCCCGTCGTTCGGCACCTGCAGCATCGCCGATCCGCTGACGGACCTGCTCGACCTGGGTCTGGTGCCGTCGTCCGTCTCCCCGATCACCGAAGGATCCCTCGCATGACCAAGATCGCTATCCCGGAGGGTTCGCTCTTCGGACCGGACAACCTGCCCTACGGCATCTTCTCCACCGCCGATTCCGAACCGCGTGCCGGTGTCCGCGTGGGTGATTCGGTGCTCGACCTGTCGCAACTGTTCGACGACATCGTCTTCGCCGAGCCGTCCCTCAACGCCTTCATGGCGCAGGGCCGCGCGCGGTGGGACGAAGTGCGCGCGGCGCTGAAGACCATGATCGACGGCGATGTCGCCGACGACGCGGTGTACCCGATCGCCGACGTGACTCTGCATCTGCCGATCGAGGTCGCCGACTACGTCGACTTCTATGCGTCCGAGAATCACGCCTCGAACCTCGGGCGTCTGTTCCGTCCGCAGAACCCCGATCCGCTCATGCCGAACTGGAAGCATCTGCCGGTCGGCTACCACGGTCGTTCGTCCACCGTCGTGACCTCCGGTGTGGACATCGTCCGGCCGTGCGGTCAGCGCAAGGGCCCGAACGACGAGGCGCCCGTTTTCGGGCCGTCGATCCGCCTCGACATCGAAGCCGAGATGGGCTTCGTCGTCGGCGTCGGCTCGCCCATGGGCTCGCAGATCACCCCCGACGAGTTCGCCGATCACTGCTTCGGCGCCGTCATCCTCAACGACTGGTCGGCCCGCGACATCCAGGCGTGGGAATACGTGCCCCTCGGCCCGAACCTCGGCAAGTCGTTCGCGACGTCCATCTCGCCGTGGGTCGTGCCGCTCGCCGCGCTCGAGGCCGCGCGCATCGACACCCCGGTGCAGGACCCGGAGCCGCTGCCGTACCTGAAGGGCAGCGAGAAGTGGGGCCTGGACATCGATCTCGCGGTCGAATGGAACGGCCATATCGTGTCGCGTCCGCCGTATGCCCAGATGTACTGGTCGCCGGCGCAGATGCTCGCGCACACGTCCGTCAACGGGGCCGCCACCCGCACCGGCGACCTGTTCGGCTCGGGCACCATCTCGGGGCCCGAGAAGGACCAGCGCGGCGCCTTCATCGAACTCACCTGGGGTGGAGCCGAACCCGTCCAGGTCGGTGACGAGACCCGCACCTTCCTCGAGGACGGCGACGAAATCGCCATCTCCGCGACCGCTCCGGGCCCGAACGGCACGCGGATCGGGTTCGGTGAGGTCCGCAATCGGATCCTGCCTGCTTGATTGCCGGTCCGTAACGATGCCCGGGGCCCACAAGGTCCCGGGCATCGTTGTCGTTGTCGGCTATTCCGGTACGCCGCCTATTCCGGGACGCCGTCGACGGTCAACAGTTCACCCACGGTGCAGTTCAGCACGCGACACACCGCGGTGAGGGTGGAGAACCTGATCGCCCGGGCCCGACCGTTCTTGAGCACCGACAGGTTGACGACGCTCACCCCCACCTGTTCCGCCAAGTATGCCAAGGTCATTCCGCGGTCGGCGAGCAGCTTGTCGAGATGACACACCACGGCGTGCTCGGGTTCGGGAGGCATCAGACCAGTCCCTCGCTGTCGCGGGCCATTCGACTGCCGATGCGCAGGGCCACCGCGACGGCGGACAGGGCCATGCAGAACACGTAGCCGTACCAGAACTCTGGGCCGAGCTGCGCGACGTCCACACCGTCGTTCCAGTCCAGGTCGCGGATGGCCGGATTGGGTCCGATGGTCCGGGGGAACTGCGGCGCGATGATCGTGAGGATGGCGACGATCGATGCGGCCCAGACCAGGCGGATGGCACCCCTGTCGAACAGCCTGCCCCGTAGGAACCGGACGACCATCCAGGTCAGGAACCCGAGAATGGCGAGGTAGCCGAGCGTTTCCAACGCATCCGCCGTCCGAAGGAATCCGACCGCGGCCGGCGACACGGCGTCGGTGGGGATCTCGACTTCGGTCGTCGACGCGATTCGGACGTCGGTGCCGGCCGGTGAGGTCAACGTCGGCGGGGGCACGTCACCGAAGGAGAAGCGCGCGGTGACGATGCCGGCGTTCAACCGATCAGCGAGCCGCGCAGCGTAATTGCCGATCACTACGGCCGCGACCAGGGCGAACACCGTGATCGACGCCCACAGGTCGCGGCGGTCCTTCTTCGAGGTCTCGGTAGGAGTGATCGGCTCGAAGTCCGTGGCGTTCATGGGTTCCCTCCCCGCATATCGAATATCGATAGCATCGATTATCGTTATACGCATCGACAAGCGATATGGCCAGAGGGGGGCTGTTGTGTCCTGTTCAGCCGAGCCGGACCAGGTCTCCCACCGACACGGCTCCGGGTGTGGTCACGTCGGCGTAGATACCCAGGCACGGCGCTTGCCTGTCGTCGGCGTCCGTCACCGGAACGGCGTTGTGTTTCGTGACGGTGCGCAGCATGTCGCGCACGGCCGGTACCTCCTGATGCGTGAGCGTCACCATGACGCACCGCCCGGTGCGCTGCGTCGGCCGGACCGTTATCCCGCCGATTCGCAGAATGCTTCCGAGCCAGTGGTTTTCGGCAAAGCTCGTTCCGCCCGTGACGACGATGTTCGGCCGGAACCGGCGTAATGCGACGTCGGTGGGCTCGCCCGTGGCGAGCACGTCGACGCCGGCGGTGTTCAGCACGTGCAGTGGAGCGAGGTCGTAGCTGCGCGGACGCCGTTCGAGAGTCAGTTCGCGGCCGGTGAATTCGGACAGCGCCGGCACCAGCTTCGGGTCGTCGCCGTGGAAGACGCGGTCGCCGGGCAGCGTGACTTCGAGGGCAGCAGGATCGGTGGGGTCAGTATCGTCCAGCAGTCGGGCGCGGCATTCGAGCAGCCGGGACCACGCGCCCTTTTTTGCGGTCGCGACAGCGCCGGTGGTCGCGTCGACGACCGCCCACAGGTGGTCGCCTCGCAGTCCGTCCGCCTCGATCGTCGCCGAGCGCAGTTGTTCGCCGCCGAACGACTTGATCGGATAACGCCAGAGCTCGAGAACCTCCACATCGCGCAGCATACGGACCTGCGCATCTAGGGTGTCCCCATGACTGGAGACGCTGCGGTACGACGCTGGGGCCTGACCATTCCCCTCGACGGGATTCCACTGCCGGATCAGAGAAGGCTGATCGAGGAACTGCCCGATCTCGGTTACACCGACGTGTGGTCATCCGAGTCCAACGTGGCGGACGCGTTCACCCCGCTCGCGCTCGCGAGCGTGTGGGCGCCGACGCTGAGGTTGGGTACCGCGATCGTGCCCGTCTACACCCGCGGCCCCGGGACGCTGGCAATGTCGGCCGCCACCCTTGCGGCCGCCGCACCGGGCCGGTTCGTGCTCGGTGTCGGAACCTCGTCGGACGTCATCGTCGAGAAGTGGAACGGCATCCCCTTCGAAGAGCCGTTCAAGCGCGCCCGCGACACGCTGCGCTTCCTGCGCTCCGCCCTGGCCGGCGAGAAGGTGAGCCGGGAATTCGACACGTTCACCGTCGACGGTTTCCGTGCCGGTCTCGTGGCCGAGCCGACTCCGCCGGTGCTGCTCGCGGCGCTGCGCCCCGGCATGCTGCGGATGGCAGGCAAGGAAGCGGACGGCGCGATCGTCAACTGGCTCTCGGCCGACGACGTCCGCACTGTCGCGCCCTATGTCCACGCGGGTGGGGAAGGTAAGGAGATCGTCGCGCGGATCTTCGTGCTGCCCGGATTCGACGCCGACACCGCGCGCGCCATCGGCCGCCGCATGATCGCCGCGTACATGAACGTGCCCGTCTACCGTGCCTTCCACGAATTCCTGGGACGCTCCGACGCCTTCGAAGGTATGTGGCGGTTGTGGGCGGAGGGCGACCGCAAGGCGGCACTCGAAGCTATCCCCGACCGCGTCGTCGACGAACTGATCGTGCACGGTGACCCGGATGCGTGCCGCGAGCATCTCGAGCGGTACATGGAGGCGGGCGTGACCACGCCGGCCATCGCGCTCGTCGCTCCCGGCGACCCTTCACCGATGATCAGAGCGCTCGCCCCACGCTGACCCGAACCACCCTGACGTCGGCGGGCGTCACGATTCGGTTGCGATGGTTAACAACAGGGAACCGGGAAGCGACATGTCGGGCAGGTTCCTTTCAGGAGTGACGATGCCCGATTCGACTTCCCGCTTCACTGTCGCCGCCGACGACGGTGTGCCGCTTGTTGCATACGTGGACGGTCCGGCCGACGCCGAGCTGACCGTCGTGTTCGTCCACGGCCACTGCCAGGATTCGTCCTGCTGGGCCGAAGTCGGGGTGCAGCTCGAGGGGTCCGCGGTGCGTGCGGTGCGCTACGACCAGCGCGGTCACGGGCGCTCCGGGTTAGGTGACGTCGAGTCGTTCACCTTCGATCAGCTCGCGCGCGACCTCGATGCGGTGTTGCGCGCCCTCGTGCCACGCGGCCCGGTCGTGCTCGCCGGATATTCGATGGGCGGCATGGTGTCGCTCGCGTATGCGCGCCTGCACCCCGGCGCGGTGGGGGCGAGGATTGTGGGGCTCGCGCTCGTGTCGACTGCTGCGGGCGGGCTTGCGGACAACGGCGTCGGCCGGTATCTACGTCACCCAGCTGCATCGATGCTGCATCGTGCGGTGCTGCGAGCGCCCCGGGTGATGGAACGATCCAAGCGGGCCGGGGGTGCGGTGTGCACGTTGCTGGGGCGCCGGCGTGAGGCCGAATCGTGGCTGCGAGTACTCGGAATGGTGCTGGCCAACGAGACGTCCGTAGTGACGTGGTCGCGATTGCTGGCGGCGTTCGCGGTACTCGACGAGTTCGCTTCTGTCGGTTCCCTTGCCGGTGTGCCGGTCCTCATCGCGGCAGGGACCGACGACCGATTCGTGCCGATCGCTCATTCCGAAGCCATCGCGTCGTACCTTCCGGGCGCCGAACTCGTGCGGATCCCCGGCGCCGGGCATCGCGTTCTGGCCGAGCGCGCAGACGCTGTCGCGGCTGCGCTCGGCCGGCTGCTCGATCGGGTCCGCGGCGACGCATTGGCCGCCGCGGGATGAGCAGAATATGCGGCTGCATCAGCTCGCGGGTCTGAACCGGTGCAACCTCGACACCCCGACGCTCCGGAACGTCGGCGTATCTGGGGTGGGTGTACCCCCGCGACCGACGCGCAAACACCACCGGTGGTGAGTCGGGGCGGGGTGGGGCACGCTTAGGTTCATGACCGACATCAGCACCGCACCCGTCCTCATTGCCGTCGACGAACCGAGCGGCATCGGCGTGCTCACACTCAACCGCCCCCGGGAGCGGAACCCGCTGTCCGCGGAGACGATGCGAGAGGTGACCGCCGGGTTGAGGGCATTGTCCGCGGATGCACGAGTGATCGTGGTTCGTGCGGAGGGCCCGGTGTTCTCGGCGGGCCACGACTTGCGCGAGATGATCGGCCGGACTCTCGAGGACGAGCGGGCCATCTTCGACACGTGCAACGAGATGATGCGGACCGTCCAGTCGATCCCGCAGCCGGTGATCGCGTCGGTGCAGGGCACGGCCGTCGCGGCGGGCTGCCAGCTGGTGGCGGCGTGTGATCTCGCGGTGGCGTCGTCCGACGCGCAATTCGGCACACCCGGCGTCAAGATCGGGCTGTTCTGTTCGACACCGATGGTCGCGGTGAGCCGCGCGGTCGGGCGCAAGCGGGCCCTGCAGATGTTGCTCACGGGCGACACGATCGACGCGCATACCGCGGCCGAGTGGGGGCTGGTGAACTTCGTCGTCGAACCGGAAGCCCTCGAGACTGCCACGACCGAACTGGCCGCGAAGATCGTCGGGGCCTCGCCCGCCACGGTGAAGATCGGTAAGGAAGCGTTCTACCGGCAGATCGATCTGCCGCAGGACGAGGCCTATGCGGCGATGGCCGAGACGATGGCGCAGAACGCGGTGATCTGTGATGCGCAGGAAGGAATGTCGGCGTTCGTCGAGAAGCGGGCGCCGGTGTGGCAGGGACGCTGAGGTAGATCGGAATGGCAGCGTGGGGGCGATAGTCCCTTTATCGAGCGCTAGGTCTGGACCACTTGTTGGACGTCCTATAAAGTCGTCGGCATGAGTCCCGACCCGCGCTCGAATACCGTCGACAGCGTCCTCCGTCGTTCGGCGGCACGCTTCCCAGACCGTGTGGCCCTGCGTTTCGACGCTCGCGCCCTCACCTACCGTGAACTCGACGACGCCGTCACCCGCGCCGCGGCGCATCTGCTGTCGCTGGGGCTGTCCCCGGGCGACCGTGTCGCGGCGTACGGCACCAATTCCGACGCCTACGTGATCGGCTACCTCGCCGCTGCACGCGCCGGACTCGTGC
Source organism: Rhodococcus chondri (assembly GCF_036327435.1). NCBI lineage: Bacteria > Bacillati > Actinomycetota > Actinomycetes > Mycobacteriales > Nocardiaceae > Rhodococcus > Rhodococcus chondri. The sequence goes on from NZ_JAUZMZ010000032.1 coordinate 34,186, forward strand.
ACGTACCGGTCAACTACGCGCTGCGGGGCGAGGAGCTGAGCTACCTGCTCGGGCAGTCGGGTGCGGGTGCGGTGCTCGTCGACCCCGCGCTGCGTGACAACGTCGACCAGGTGCTCGCCGATGTGCCCGCCGAGATCGTCGTCCCCCTGCGCGACGCCGACGACTCGCTGCAGGCGATCGCCACCACCGGGGATCTGCCGACCCTCGACGGCGACGTTGCCGACACCGATCTGGTGCAATTGCTCTACACCTCGGGTACGACGTCGAAACCCAAGGGCGCCATGATGACCCATCGCGCACTGGTAGCCGAGTACACCTCCGCCATCATCGCCCTCGAGCTTGCGGCGGACGACAATCCGCTGATCTGCATGCCGCTGTACCACTCGGCGGGCATGCACGTGTTCATGCTGCCTTACCTCGCGGTCGGTGCGTCGATCCGGTTGCTGCCCGCGCCCGACATCCCCGAGATCCTGCGCCTCGTCGAGGACGAGAAGATCGCGTCGTTGTTCCTCGCCCCGACGGTGTGGGTGCCGCTGGCCAACCACCCCGACCTGGATACCCGCGACCTGTCGTCGCTGCGCAAGGCCCAGTACGGCGCGTCCATCATGCCGGTGACCGTGCTGAACCGGCTGCGGGAACGCTACCCGGCCCTGCAATTCTTCAACTGCTTCGGCCAGTCCGAAATCGGGCCGCTGGCAACGGTTCTGCGGCCGGAGGAGCATGAAGCCCGACCGGCGTCGTGCGGCAAGGCGGTGCTGTTCGTCGAAACCCGGGTGGTCGACGACAACGGCAACGACGTGCCCGACGGCGAACCCGGCGAGGTGCTGTACCGGTCGCCGCAGCTGTGCCTGGGCTACTGGGACAACCCCGAGGCCACCGCGGAAGCGTTCCGCGACGGCTGGTTCCATTCCGGCGACCTCGTCACCCGCGACGCCGAAGGCTACATCACCGTCGTCGACCGCATCAAGGACGTCATCAACACCGGCGGCATCCTCGTCGCCTCGCGGGAGGTCGAAGACGCGCTGTACACGCACGCGGCCGTTGCCGAGGTTGCGGTGATCGGCACCCCGGACGAGAAGTGGATCGAGGCCGTCACCGCCGTGGTCGTGCTCAAGGACGGGCAGACCGTCGCCGAGAGCGAACTGATCGACCACGTCAAGCAGCGGCTCGCGCCGTTCAAGGTGCCCAAGGCCGTACGGTTCGTCGACACGCTGCCGCGCAATCAGAGCGGCAAACTGCTCAAGCGCGAACTCCGCGCGATCTGAACCATCCCGGTACGGCAAGGAACAGGAATTCATGGTGAAGAAGCACATCCCGTCGTGGCACGACGACGAGGTCAGTGCCGTCTACGGTCTCGCCCGCGACTTCTTCGAGCGGGAGGTGATGGGTCACGCCGACAAGTGGGACGCCCAGCACCGCATCGATCGTGAGGTGTGGCTCGAGGCCGGCAAGCTCGGGTTGCTCTTGTGCTCGGTGCCGGAGGAATACGGCGGCGGCGGTGGGACATTCGCGCACGATCTTGCGGTGTTCGACGCCCAGGGCTACTCGGGGGATCTGGCGTTCGGCGTGTCCGTGCACAGCGGCATCGTCGCGCACTACATCCTCGAGTACGGCTCGGAGGAACAGAAGAAGGCGTGGCTGCCGGGCATGGCCACCGGTGAGATCCTCGGTGCCATCGGCATGACGGAACCGGGTGCGGGCTCCGACCTCAAGGCCATCAAGACCACCGCGGTCCGCGACGGTGACGAGTACGTCGTCAACGGCTCCAAGACGTTCATCACGAACGGATCGTCGGCCGATGTCATCGTCCTCGCCGTCAAGACCGACCCGAAGGCCGGAGCCAAGGGCGTGTCGCTGCTGATCGTCGACCTGCGCGACACTCCCGGTTTCTCCGTCGGCCGGGTGCTCGACAAGGTCGGCCAGCACGGCGCCGACACGTCCGAGCTGTCGTTCGTCGACGTGCGGGTGCCCGTGTCGAACCTGCTCGGCGAATCCGAAGGGCTCGGGTTCGGCCAGCTGATGGCGCAGCTCGTGCAGGAACGCCTCATCATCGGCGCACAGGCCGCGGGCGCGATGGAACGTGCGGTCGAGGAGACGGTCCGCTACACCAAGGCGCGGCAAGCGTTCGGGCACAGCCTGTTCGAGTTCCAGAACACCGCGTTCGAGCTGGCGGAGTGCCAGACCATCGCGCGCACCAGCCGGATCTTCCTCGACCATTGCATCGAGTCCCACCTGCGCGGCGAACTCGACCCGTCCGACGCGGCGATGGTCAAGTACTGGCTGACCGACAAGCAGTGCGAGGTCGTCGACCGCTGTGTGCAGTTGCACGGTGGATACGGGTACATGCGCGAGTACCTCATCGCGCGCATGTACGAGGACGCCCGCGTCCAGCGCATCTACGCCGGCGCCAACGAAGTGATGAAGTCGCTCATCGCGCGAGCGCTGTAAACCGCAGGGCGCGCATCGATCACATCGTCCGTTCCCGGTGGGTGTGATAGTCGACGAGTTTGCCGAGCAGTGCCGCGAGCTGCTCGCGCTCGTCGGCGTCGAGCGGCGCGAACGCTTCGTCCTGCACCGCGGTGAGCACGCCGTCGAGGTCGGTGAGTCGCTGCCGGCCCCGGCGGGTGATGTGCACGATGTTGCGACGACGGTCGCGCGGGTCGGGGGTGCGCTCGACGAACCGCCGGTCGGCGAGGGTGTCGATGGTGGCGGCGACGTCGCGG
>NZ_JAUZMZ010000330.1:0-2248 GCF_036327435.1 Rhodococcus chondri
GTTCTCCAAGGGGATACGCGAGCAACTGATCGCCCACCTGCCGCAATTGACGATCCGCGACGGGTTCGGCTCGTCCGAGTCCGGCATGGACGGCAACCTCGAGATCGGCGCGGACGGCTTGATGCGAATCGGCGCCAAGCCGACCGTCAGGGTCGTCGACGAGCGGCACGATCGTGCTGCTGGGCCGGGGCTCGATGTGCATCAACACCGGCGGCGAGAAGGTGTACCCGGAAGAGGTGGATGGCCATCAAGGGCCACCCCGCCGTGATGGACGTGCTGGTCGCCGGTGTCGACGACGAACTCTACGGCCAGCGGGTCGGCGCCGTCGTACAGCCGAGAGAAGGCCACGCGGTGCCCGACCTCGACGAACTGATCGAACACGTCACCACCCGGGTCGCCCGCTACAAGGCGCCGCGGGTGCTCGTGGGCGTCGACACCATCGTCCGGTCCCCCGCGGACAAGGCCGATTACCGCTGGGCCAAGGCGACCCTCGAGTCCACGGAGTAGACGCCGGTAACCTCGCTCACGCCCGTAAGTCGTCGGCCGTCTTTCGGCGAGACGAGTTCCCGCTCGGTGGGACCGGTCGGGACACCTCCTACCTCCAGAACTAGAATTCATTTCATTATTATCGCAAATCAGGGAGAACGCATGAGCAACGTCGTCATCGTCGAGGCCGCACGGACCCCGATCGGTCGCCGCCGCGGACAGTTGGCAGGGGTGCACCCCGCAGTGCTCCTCGGCGCCGCCCAGAAGGCGGTTCTCGACCGCACCGGGCTGCCCGCAGACCAGATCGGACAGCTCGTCGGTGGTGCCGTCACCCAGGCCGGGGAGCAATCCAACAACGTCACCCGGCAGGCGTGGCTGCATGCCGGGCTGCCGTACTCGACCGGCGCCACCACCATCGACTGCGCATGCGGTTCCTCCCAGCAGGCCGTCCACATGGTCGCGGGACTCATCGCGTCGGGACAGATCGACGCCGGCATCGGTTGCGGTGTCGAGGTGATGAGCCGAGTGTTCCTCGGTCAGGCCAATACTCCCGGCACGGGAAACCCCTACCCGGCGGACTGGAGCATCGACATGGGTGATCAGTTCACCTCCGCCGAGCGGATCGCCGCCAAGCGCGGCATCAAGCGCGGCGACGTCGACTCGCTCGGACTCGAGTCGCAGCGTCGCGCCGCAGTCGCCTGGGCAGAGGGCCGCTTCGACCGCGAGATCGTTCCGGTCGAGGCACCGGTCGTCACCAAGGAGGGCGAAGCGACCGGTGAGGTCGCGACCGTCACCCGCGACGGTGGTCTGCGCGAGACGACCGCCGAGGGACTGGCCGGGCTGAAGCCGGTGATCGAGGGCGGAATCCATACCGCCGGCAACTCGTCGCAGGTCAGCGACGGCGCCGCAGCGGTCCTCCTCATGAGCGAGGAGAAGGCCCACGCAGCAGGTCTGCGGCCCCGCGCCCGGATCCTCGCGTCCACCCTGATCGGGTCCGACCCGTACTACCACCTCGACGGTCCGATCGAGTCCACCCAGGGCGTGCTCGACCGCACCGGAATGTCACTGTCGGACATCGATATCGTCGAGATCAACGAGGCCTTCGCTTCCGTGGTGCTGTCGTGGGCACAGGTCCACAAGGCCGACATGAGCAAGGTCAACGTCAACGGCGGCGCCATCGCGCTCGGCCATCCGGTCGGCTCGACCGGATCACGCCTGATCACCAGCGCCCTGCACGAACTCGAGCGCTCGGACCGCTCCACGGCGCTGATCACCATGTGCGCGGGCGGCGCGCTGTCGACCGCCACCATCATCGAGCGCATCTGACGTCGAATCCGACGACCCGCCCGCGCGCTGTGTGGCCGGATCGCTCATTCGCACAGACGATCTCCCCCAACTTCTTCCAACAAAGGATTCGTTCATGACTCTGGGCTTGAGTGACGAGGATCGCGGACTGCGCGATTCGGTGCGCGGCTGGGCCGGGCGCCATGCCACACCCGAAGTGATCCGCGCTGCCGTCGAAGCGAAAGCCGAGACCCGCCCGCAGTACTGGGGTTCGCTCGCGGAACTCGGCATGCTGGGCCTGCACCTTCCGGAGGAGGTCGGCGGTGCCGGCTTCACCCTGCTCGAAACCGCAATCGTCGTCGAGGAACTCGGCCGCGCGATGGTGCCCGGCCCCCTGCTGCCGACCGTGGTGGTTTCGGCCGTCCTGCACGAAGCCGGGCGCACCGGAGAACTCGCCGCCCTGGCCGACGGCTCGCTG
>NZ_JAUZMZ010000331.1:0-2225 GCF_036327435.1 Rhodococcus chondri
TCGACAGCGCGCCGCCGGGCGGTGGTGAGCAACCACGCGCCGGGTCGGTCGGTAACCCCGTCGACGGGCCAGTGCACGACCGCCGCCTCGACGGCCTCGGACGCAACCTCTTCGGCGAGGTCGAGGTCGCCGAAGCGGTGGGTCAGTGCCGCCAGGAGCCGGCCGCGTTCCTCGCGGAACACCGCCTCGACCGACGCGGCCGGATCCGGCACGGCTCAGTCCCCGAAGCCGGCGACCGGGCGCACCACCACGGTTCCCCCGTCGCGGGAACCCGGGCACCGCGCCGCCCATTCGAGCGCGACATCGAGGTCGGGCACGTCGATGATGTCGTATCCACCGAGGATCTCGCGGGTCTCGGCGAACGGACCGTCGGTGATGCTGCGGCGCCCGTCGGCGTCGACCTGCACCCCGGTCGCGGTGGTCAGATCCTGCAGTGCGTGCCCGGACACGAAGATCCCGGCGTCCTTCATCGCCTTGTCGTAGAGCTGCCAGTCCTCGAAATCGCAGGTGGGAGGCTGATCGGGGTTGGTGGAGGTGTAGATCAACAGCATGTACTTCATGGTTCGGCTCCTGTCAGCGTTCGCGCGGCGGGAGTGCCGCACACCATGACGACGAGCGGACCCCCACGGAATCGACACATCGTCGCCGGAAATCTTCGCGCATGCCGCCGCGATCTGTCAGCCGCTGTTGCGCAGAGCCGTGGCCAGGCCGTTCATCGTCAGTTGGATTCCGCGACGCACCTGCCCGGTGTCCTCCCCGGCGCGATAGCGGCGCAGCAGCTCCACCTGCAGGTGATTGAGGGGTTCGAGGTACGGGAAACGATTGTGCAGCGAGCGTTCCAGGGCCGGGTTGTCGGCGACCAGCGAGTCGAAGCCGGTGATCTGCTTGTATGCGAGCACGGTGCGTTCGTGTTCGGCGACGATCCGGCCGAAGACCCGCTCCCGCAGCGCGGTGTCGTCGACGAGCTCGGAATAGCGGGCGGCGAGACCGAGATCGGATTTCGCCATCACCTGCGCCATGTTCGACAGCACGGACTGGAAGAACGGCCACCGCCGGTACAGGTCCTGCAGGGTCGCCAGGCGGCCGGGGTCGTCGCCGATCCACTGCACGACGGCGCTGCCCGTGCCGTACCAGCCGGGCAGCATCACCCGGCACTGCGTCCACGCGAGCACCCATGGGATGGCGCGCAGGTCACTGATGGCTTTCGTCGGTTTGCGCGACGCCGGCCGGCTGCCGATGTTGAGTGCGCCGATCTCCGCGACCGGAGTGGAGGTGGTGAAGTACTCGACGAAGCCGGGGGTGTCGTGCACGAGGTCTCGGTAGGCGTCGCGGGCGAGGTCGGCGAGTTCGTCGAGGATCCGGTACGCGGCCGGTGCGTCGTCGCCGAGGCCTTCGACATCGAGGAGGGTGGATTCGAGGGTGGCGGCGACGAGCGCTTCGAGGTTGCGGCGGGCGAGCACCGGTTCGCGGTATTTCGCGGCGATCACCTCGCCCTGTTCGGTGAGTCGCAGCGAGCCCTGCACCGCGCCGGGGGGTTGGGCGAGGATCGCGTCGTAGCTCGGTCCGCCGCCGCGGCCGACGGTGCCGCCGCGACCGTGGAACAGCCGCAACCGGATCCCGGTGGTGCGTGCCGCCTCGACGAGGTCCAGTTCGGCGCGATACAACGCCCAGTTCGCGGCGAGGTACCCGCCGTCCTTGTTGGAATCGGAGTAGCCGAGCATGATCTCCTGCAGGCCGTCGTGCCCCTCGACGAGGCTGCGGAATTCCGGCACGGCGAGCGCCGCGGTGAGGGTGGCGGCGCCGCCCCGCAGGTCTTCGATGGTCTCGAACAGCGGAATGACCTGCACGGTGCTGCGCGGGTATCCGACGTCGAGGTCGAGCAGGCCGACCTCTTTGAGCAGCACCTCGACTTCGAGCAGGTCGGACACGGACGTGCACATACTGATGATGTAGTGCTCGATCGCGGCCGGCCCGATCCGGCGCACCGCGGCCGCGGCGGCGCACAGGATGCCGAGTTCCTTCTCGGTTTCCTCCGACAGGCGTGCGCGGGCGGTGGTCAGCGGGCGGCGGGTGCCCAGTTCTTTCGTGAGCACGACGAGCTTGGCCTCTTCGGTCATCTCCGCGTAGCGATCGGTCACGCCCGCCCAGGCCAGCAGTTCGGCCACGACCCGTTCGTGGACCTCCGAGTTCTGCCGCAGGTCCAGCGGGGCGAGATGGAAGCCGAA
>NZ_JAUZMZ010000332.1:0-2216 GCF_036327435.1 Rhodococcus chondri
GACGATCAGATCGAGACGTCTCACAGCACGATCTGGGTGCCGTCGGGCAGGTGTTTGACGACGCGGCCCTGCTCGTCGAGCGCGATCGTCGCGCGGCCCTGCGCGGCCCGGTCGGCGATATGGTTGCCGGTGGCGAGCGACTCGTCGAGGGCCGCGGCGATCTCGGCGTTGAACACCACGCCCTCTTCGGGCGACAGTTCGCGCAGCGGGACCCGCCCGGCGAGCGCGGCCTCGACTCGTCGCCGCGCCACCCGGCGCTGGTCCGACACCTCTCGGCCGACCCGCGCCCAGTGCTCGAGTTGCTGTCGGGCCGAACGGTTTTCGCGTTCTCCCTCGGTTGCGGCCGCCTCGACGAGCTCGGACGAGAACCGGGTCACCTTGTCGGCGACGTGCGTCATGACTTCCTCCTTCGCGCGAAGTGCCACCCGCTCAGTGTAGCAATCTGCTACAGCAGTGTGGGGTCTCGCGCGCACCGCGCCCACCGCCGTGCCGCCCGCCATCCATACACAACACACATGTTTCTCCATGCAAAATATGAGTTGGCTTTATGTAATAGGAGTCACTTCACTGAAGGCATGACCAGCAGCCGTCCCCCGAGCGCCGACCTCGACCTGTTCGCCGACGACATCCTGACCGACCCGTACCCGACGTTCACCGCCCTGCGCGAGCTCGCCCCGGTGGTGCACCTGCCCACCAACAACGTCTACGCCCTGACCCGGTACGACGTGATCCGCGACGCCCTCAACGATCCGGCCACCTTCTCGTCGCGCGCGATCGGCTTCAACCCGATGGTCAACGACGCCCTGCAGGGCACCTCGCTGGCCTCCGACCCGCCGATCCACACCGAACTGCGCGCGACCCTCACCGAGAACCTGTCCCCACGCGCGCTGCGCGGACTCAAGGGAACCATCACCGCCAAGGCCGACGCCCTGGTCGCGGATCTGGTGTCCGAGGGCTCGTTCGAGGCCATCGACGCGCTGGCCCGCGCCTTCCCCCTCGAGGTCGTCGCCGACCTGATCGGCTTCACCGGCACGGCCCGCGAGAACATGCTGCGCTGGGGACAGGCCGCCATGGAGGTCATCGGACCCCTGAACCGGCGCACCGCCGAGAACTTCCCCATCGCCGGGGAGCTGTACGAATGGTGCTCGAAGGTGCAGGCCGAGGATCTCACGCCCGGCTCCGTCGGCCGCGGCATCTTCGACGCCGAAGCCCGCGGCGCCATCCCGGCGAACACCGCCGGCCACATCATCCACCAGTACCTCGGCGCGGGCGTGGACACCACGATCACCGCACTGGGCAACATCGTCGCGCTGTTCTCCGCCCACCCCGACCAGTTCGCGCTGATCCGCGAGAACCCCGCCCTGGTACCCGCCGCGTTCAACGAGGTGCTCCGCTTCTGGGCCCCGCTGCACGCCTGGGGCCGCACGGTCACCGAGGACGTGGACATCGACGGCATCCTGGTCCCGGCCGGCTCCCAGGTGGCCATCCTCTTCGGTGCGGGCAACCGCGACCCGCGGCACTACGAGAACCCGGACACCTTCCTGGTCGAACGCAACCCGGTCGACCACCTGTCCTTCGGCTACGGCCCCCACGGCTGCGCCGGCCAGGGCCTGGCCCGCCTCGAAGCCCACGCCGTCATCGCGGCCCTGGCCACCCACGCCCAGCGACTCGTGGCCGGCGAGCCCGTGCGCGTGCCCGGCAACATCACCCGTTCCATCGACCGACTCGAAATCCTGAAGGTGGTTCCCGCATGAAAATCGTGCTCGATCGACCCCGCTGCGAAGGCCACGGACTGTGTGAAGAGGCCGCCCCGACCCTGATGCACCTCGACGACGACGGCGAACTGGTCCTCGACGTCGACGAGCTGCCCGCCGGCAGCGCCGAGCTCGCCGCCGCCGGCGCCGCCGTGCGGGTGTGCCCCGTCGCCGCCCTGAAACTGGCCTGAGACCGCCATGAACGGAACCGACATGAACAGCACCGCAGTTCCCCACCGGATCGTCGTCGTCGGCAACGGCATCGCCGGGCAGACGGCGTGCGACACCCTGCGCGCGGCAGGGTTCGACGGGGTGCTGACCGTCGTCGGCGACGAACCGCGGCCCGCGTACTCGCGGCCCGCCCTGTCGAAGGCGCTGCTCGTCGACGGCGGCTCGCCCGAACTCGCCGCACCGGCGCACGGCGCCGCCGAACTGCTCGGCGTCGCCGCCGTCGGCCTGGAC
>NZ_JAUZMZ010000333.1:0-2208 GCF_036327435.1 Rhodococcus chondri
CGGACGCGGCGCGGGACGCTCGGTCGGTGCCGAGGAATAGGGGTTGTTACCGACACGCGGGGGCTTGGGGCCCGGACGCGGACCTGCCGGCTTCGGAGCGGGTGCCGGAGCCTGCGGTGCTGCGCTCCCGGCGGTCGCCCCGGTGGCGGCGGCGGTGGATACCGTGGCGGCGGCGCCGGAGCAGGTGGCGCCGGTGCAGGTGCCGGCGCTGGTGCCGGCGCTCCCGGTGGCTTCCGGGGTCGTCCCGGTGGTGGCGGTGGCGGTCGTGGTCGCGGCGGTGCAGCCGGCGCGTTCGGTCGTCCCGGTGGTGCTCCGCGCCGTGGCCGTAAGTCGAAGCGGCAGAAGCGGCAGGAATACGATTCGATGCAGGCGCCGTCGGTCGGCGGTGTGCGGCTGCCCCGTGGCAACGGCGAGACCATCCGGCTCGCCCGCGGCGCGTCGCTGTCCGACTTTGCGGAGAAGATCGACGCGAACCCGGCAGCCCTGGTCCAGGCGTTGTTCAACCTCGGCGAGATGGTCACGGCCACCCAGTCGGTGAACGACGAGATCCTCGAACTGCTCGGCTCGGAGATGAACTACGTCGTCCAGGTCGTCAGCCCCGAGGACGAAGACCGCGAACTGCTCGAGTCGTTCGACATCCAGTACGGCGAGGACGAAGGCGGCGAGGACGAACTCCAGCAGCGCCCGCCGGTGGTCACCGTCATGGGTCACGTCGACCACGGCAAGACCCGACTGCTCGACACGATCCGTAAGGCCAACGTCCGCGAGGCCGAGGCCGGCGGTATCACGCAGCACATCGGCGCCTACCAGGTGAACACTCACCTCAACGGTGAAGATCGCCTGATCACCTTCATCGATACCCCCGGTCACGAGGCGTTCACCGCCATGCGTGCCCGCGGCGCGAAGTCCACGGACATCGCGATCCTCGTGGTGGCGGCCGACGACGGTGTCATGCCGCAGACGGTCGAGGCGATCAACCACGCCCAGGCGGCCGACGTGCCGATCGTGGTCGCGGTCAACAAGATCGACAAGGAGGGGGCGAACCCCGACAAGATCCGTCAGCAGCTCACCGAGTACGGGCTGGTCACGGAGGAGTACGGCGGCGACACCATGTTCGTCGACATCTCCGCCAAGCAGGGCCTGAACATCGACCAGCTGCTCGAGGCCGTGCTGCTCACCGCGGACGCGTCCCTCGATCTGCGGGCGAACCCGGACATGGAGGCGCAGGGCGTCGCCATCGAGGCACACCTCGACCGCGGTCGCGGTCCGGTTGCCACGGTGCTCGTCCAGCGCGGCACGCTGCGGGTCGGCGACTCCATCGTCGCCGGCGACGCATACGGCCGTGTGCGCCGCATGGTCGACGAGCACGGCGAGGACGTCCTCGAGGCGCTCCCGTCGCGTCCGGTCCAGGTCATCGGCTTCACCTCGGTGCCCGGCGCCGGCGACAACCTCGTCGTCGTCGACGAGGACCGCATCGCCCGGCAGATCGCCGACCGGCGCAATGCGCGCAAGCGCAACGCACTGGCCGCGAAGAGCCGCAAGCGGATCAGCCTCGAAGATCTCGATGCCGCGCTCAAGGAGCACAACGAGCTCAACCTCATCCTCAAGGGCGACAACTCCGGTACCGTCGAGGCCCTCGAAGAGGCCCTCATGGGTATCCAGATCGACGACGAGGTGCGGCTGCGGGTCATCGACCGCGGAGTCGGTGGCGTCACCGAGACCAACGTCAACCTGGCCTCGGCCTCGAACGCGGTGATCATCGGCTTCAACGTCCGCGCCGAAGGCAAGGCGACAGAGCTGGCGAACCGCGAGGGCGTCGACATCCGCTACTACTCGATCATCTACCAGGCGATCGACGAAGTGGAGAAGGCACTCAAGGGCATGCTCAAGCCCATCTACGAGGAGGTCGAGCTCGGCCGCGCCGAGATCCGCGCGATCTTCAAGTCCTCGAAGGTCGGCAACATCGCGGGTTGCCTCGTGCAGTCCGGCATCGTCAAGCGCAACGCGAAGGCGCGCCTGCTCCGAGACAACAACGTGGTCGCCGAGACGGTCACCATCTCGTCGCTGCGCCGCGAGAAGGACGACGTCACCGAGGTCCGCGAGGGCTACGAGTGCGGTCTGACGGTCACCTACTCCGACATCAAGGTCGGCGATGTGATCGAGGCGTACGAACTGCGCGAGAAGCCGCGCGACTGATATCCCGTGCCG
>NZ_JAUZMZ010000334.1:0-2187 GCF_036327435.1 Rhodococcus chondri
GTGGCGGTGGAGTCGGATGCCTCGATGGACTTGTTCTCCGGCGGCTCGTGATCGGCCACGTAAGTCTCCTAAGACCCCCGGGCGCGTCCACCACCACCGGAGGGTGATGTGAGCGGCCACACGGGGGCGCTGCTTGTGTACTCGCGCGGACGCGAGTTCTTCCGGTCTGTTGCATCGCGCGGTCGTCCGGTGCCCGTTATCACTGCACGGCCGAGCGGTGCCTGGCTTGATCGCGTCTCGAGCGCCGGAACATCCAGCATGCAGCCGAGCGAGGTGTCTCCTGCACCTCGGCCACAGCGATGTCGGGCATCGATCCGTGATGTCGTTCGGTCGTCCCGCACGAGGCTCGTGCGGCGCAACCTTCCCCAGTATCCCACATAGACGTGCGCGGATACGCCAACGGCGCCCCGAAGGGCGCCGCGGGCGTTGTAGGAACGGGCTATACGGAGGCAAGCTCCGGGAACCACAGGGCGATCTCACGCTCGGCGGATTCGACGGAATCGGATCCGTGCACGAGGTTCTCGCCCGCGTCGAGGCCGAGATCGCCGCGGATGGATCCGGGCACGGCCTTTTCGACCGGGTCGGTGCCGCCGGCGAGTTGCCGGAACGCAGCGATCGCACGCGGTCCCTCGAGCACTGCCGCTACGAGGGGGCTGCCCGTGATGAACTCGATCAGCCCCGGATAGAACGGCTTGCCCTCGTGTTCCGCATAGTGGGCCCCCGCCACCTCCTCGGTGGCCGTGCGCAGTTCGAGCGCCACGATGTTCAATCCCTTGCGCTCGATGCGCGACAGGATCTCTCCGACATGACGGCGGGCGACGCCGTCGGGCTTGATGAGTACCAGGGTCCGCTCAGTCACGCGACAAGCGTAATGGGTCAGTTCCGCTGCCCGGGGAGCAGACCCCGCGCTTCACGTTCCTGGATGTCCTTGCACAGGTAGAGCAGGTACGCCCACACCGCACTGAACAGCACGCCGATCGCACCGAGCGACAGGTCGACGAAGAAGCCGAGCACCGTCAGTACCTGCAAACCGATGTTGTACGGCATCGCCCAGGATCGGCGCTGGAGCCCCGCACCGACCACCATCGCGACCGCGAGTCCGATGACGTAGCCACCCGAGAGGGCGGTGAGGCCACCGCCGAGTGTCGCGATCACCGGCAGCACGAGGAGCACCACGATCGCTTCCAGGACGAGAGTGCCGGCCGCCACACCGCGGAACCCCTTCCAGGGGTCGGTCGTCGGCGGGCCGAACTCCTGATCCGGCTGATTCTCGTTGCTCACGCGGGGTCCTTTCCGAACAAACTGCGGGCGGCGCCGGCGGTCACGACCGAGCCGGTCACCACGACGCCTGCTCCCGATATTGCTTCGCCGGGTTCGGCGACCTCTTCGGCGATAGCGATCGCCGTCTCGATGGCGTCCGTCAGGGTGTCGGCCGTGACGACCCGCTCGTCCCCGAACCGCGCGACCGCGAGATTGCTCAGTTCGTCGACGTCCATGGCCCGCGGCGACCCGTTGTGGGTGACCACGATCTCGTCGAAGACCGGCTCGAGGACCTCGAGCAGTCCCGCGACGTCCTTGTCTGCCATCACACTGACCACGCCGACGAGCTTGCGGAAGTCGAACTCCGCGGCCAGCGCGGCCGCCAATGCCTTCGCTCCGTGCGGATTGTGTGCCGCGTCGAGAAACACCGTCGGCGCATTGCGCACCCGTTCGAGCCGCCCGGGATTGACGACGGACGCGAACGCTTCACGCACCGCGTCGACGTCGAGCTGCCGGTCCGGTCCGGCACCGAAGAACGCTTCGACGGCGGCGAGCGCGAGCGACGCGTTCTGCGCCTGATGCTCGCCGTGCAGAGGAAGGAAGATGTCGGGGTACACGCCCCCCAGTCCCTGTAGATCCAGCTGCTGCCCGCCCACCGCGACCGCCCGGCGCAGCACCGTGAATTCCGAACCTTCGCGCGCGACCGCGGCGTCCGCCTCGACGGCCCGGCGCAGCAGCACGTCCATGGCCTCGGGTTCCTGCCGGGCGATGATCGCGACGGTGTCGCGGGGCACGAGACCGTCGTCTTCGGCCTTCTTGATGATTCCGGCCTTCTCCCCCGCGATCTCGGTGAGCGAGTCGCCGAGATAACCAGTGTGGTCGATCCCGATGGGGGTGATCACCGCCACCTGGCCCGTAACCACATTG
>NZ_JAUZMZ010000335.1:0-2185 GCF_036327435.1 Rhodococcus chondri
CGCCGTGGCAGCCGTGGCGGCACGCGAGGCCCTCCTGTCGGCGACCGCCGCCGCTTCGAGGGCTGTCGGCGCCCGCCACAACCCCGACCGGGAACTGCTCGGGCAGGGCCTGGCGAACATCGCCGCGCCGCTGTTCGGCGGCGTCCCGGCGACCGGCGCGATCGCCCGGACCGCGGTCAACGTCCGGTCCGGCGCCCGCACCCGGCTCGCGGCCCTGACCCACGCAGTCATCCTCGCGGCGATCGTGTACCTGGCCGCCGGTCTCGTCGCCGAGATCCCTCTCGCCGCCCTCGCCGGAGTGCTCCTGGCCACCACCGTCCGGATGGTCGAAACTGCCTCCATCCTCGCCATCGCCCGCGCCACCCGCGCCGACACCGTCGTCATGATCGCAACGTTCCTCGTCACCGTGGTCTTCGACCTGGTCACCGCGGTCGCCGTCGGCGTCGGATTCGCCGCGATCCTCGCGCTGCGGGCGGTCGCCAGGTCGGCGCGGATCGAGCAGGTCCCTCTCGAGCACGACGATCACCTGGCCGAAGAGCAAGACCTCTTGCGCGAGCACATCGTCGCCTACCGCATCGACGGTGCGTTGTTCTTCGCAGCGGCGCACCGATTCCTCCTCGAGCTCGCCGAGGTCTCGGACGTGAAGGTGGTGATCCTGCGCATGTCCCGAGTGACCGCTCTCGACGCCACGGGCGCCATTGTCCTCAAGGACGCCATCGCCAAACTCGAACACCGCCACATCACCGTGTTGATCTCCGGAATCAAGTCCGAACACATTCGCCCACTCGATGCTGTCGGTGTGTTCACCACCCCAGACAACGAGCAACGACACATCTTCGAGACGACCCCACGCGCGATCAGCTACGCGCGAATGCTTGTCCTTCCCGACAGCCGCTACGCCGCCACCAGGCCGGAGGACTGACCGATATGTGATGCGACACCGACAGATTGGCGAATAGTTCTGCCGGGAGGATCGGAGACCGCCCAGTGGTGCAACATGAGTTTCATCTGTCGTACCCGGCGTGCCGCCCGATCGGACCACTACGGCCCGTTCGCCCCACCGTGTGACCAGCGACAGGCGACGCGTCAACCGCGACCGGCGTCCGTGAAGGCCACCCCCGAAACGATGTGTGCACGGCGTCGCGCAATCTATCGTGTGCTGGTGTCGCAGTTCGCGACACACCGGCACTTCCGCATTCGGGACTCTCGAGGGGATGGAACTGATGGCGACGAACACCGGTGATGAGACGAACTTCACCGACGCCGAGCGCGCCGCCATGAAGCAGCGTGCCGCGGAACTCCGCGAGCAGGGCCGGAGCGGCAAGGGGGCGGCGAAACGGGAGCGCGAGGCGCAGGCGTGTCTCGACGCGATCGCCGCGCTGACCGGCACCGACAAGCAGATCGCCGAGCGTCTCCACGCGGTCGTGACCGAGGAGGCGCCCCACCTCGACCCGAAGACCTAGTACGGTTTCCCTTCCTACGCGCGCGACGGCAAGGTCGTCGTCTTCTATCAACCCGCTTCGAAGTTCGACACCCGCTACGGCTCGATCGGTTTCAACGAGGACGCGTTCCTCGACGACGGATCGTTCTGGGCCACGGCGTTCGCGGTGCTCGAGGTGACCGACGAGATCGAGCAGCGGCTACGGGAACTCGTGCGTAAAGCCGCGGGATGAGCGGAGCCTGTGACGTGCCGCGCCGGCCGAAATGACGTCCACGCGCGGCCGACTCCGCGCGGAGGTGCGGGCGGGTTCGTTGCTACAAAGTCGATGACGAGGGCTGGCTTTCGACGTTGCCCACCTATCGAATCGGCAATTGGAGCAAAGACTGGTTCTTTGACGTCACCGTTCCATACGTAGATGCTCGTAACGCAGAGGGCCACATCGAGCGTAGGACTGCCGATCTGGCTGAGAAGGAGATCCGGTACGCCGAACACATCCCGAGTGGTGAACAGCTCACCCCACATCGAGACAACTCCGACGACGAAGCATGGTTCACTCTCGTCAGAGTCCACGCAACCAACGCGAAGAGCATCGATTTCGCTGTCGAGTACACCGATGCTAGCCTCGATTTTTCGCGCGGCCTGACCGGAGGTCGGGTTTGCGTCGTTCGATGCTGATTTCAGTGTCAGGGCACGAGGATGCACCCGACACCGCTCGGGTGGGAGCCCGGTTCCACGGTCCGGGAA
>NZ_JAUZMZ010000336.1:0-2062 GCF_036327435.1 Rhodococcus chondri
GGACTTCGGGATGCGGTTCGTGCCGCGGCCGGTGTGGCGGCGCCTGCCGCGGTGACGGCCGGGGTCATGGCCGGCGGGTCTCGAGCAGCCGCAGCCACACCTCGCTGACCGTCGGATAGGCCGGGACGGCGTGCCAGAGCGTGTCGAGCGGGACCTGGCCGACGACGGCGACGGTGGCGGCGTGCACGAGTTCGGCGACTTCGGTGCCGACGAAGGTGGCGCCGACGAGGGTGTCGGTGGCGCGGTCGACGATCAGGGCGGCGTGCCCGGCGAAGTCGTCGCGGGCCAGCGCGGCACCGGCGACCTCGAGCTCGGTTTCGAGGACCTCGACGTCGATCCCGGCGTCGCGGGCGGAGGCGGCGGTGTGGCCGACGGAGGCGATCTCGGGGACGGTGAAGATCACCTGCGGTACCTGCCCGTGGTCGGCGCCGGCCCGGTAGCGGGCGCCGTCGAGGGGCCGCTGCTCGGCGCGGGCGGCGATCACGTCGCCGCACACCCGCGCCTGGTATTTGCCCATGTGGGTCAGGGCGGCGCGGCCGGCGACGTCGCCGACCGCGTACAGCCAGGTGCCGTCCACCCCGTCGACGTTGAGGTGATCGTCGACGGTGAGCGCGGCGCCGTCGTCGAGACCGACCGTGCCGAGCCCGAGGTCGTCGGTGGTGGGGCGGCGACCGGCGGCGACGACGAGTTCGTCGACCTCGACGGTGCTGCCGTCGTCGAGTTCGACGGTCAGCGGCCCGCCGTGGATGCGGCCGATACCGGTGTCGCGGGCGTCGGGTCGCGTCACCGACCGCACCTGGGTGCCGCACCGGACCCGCACGTCGCGCACCTTCATGCGGGCGGCGACGGCGTCGGCGGCGAACGGTTCGACGCGGGGCAGCAGGCGGGGGCCGCGGGCCACCACGGTGACCTCCTCGGCGCCGAGTTGCCGGAGCCAGGCGGTGGTTTCGCAGGCGACGGGGCCGCCGCCGAGCACGAGCACCCGCGGCGGGATTTCGCGCAGGTTGGTTGCGTCGCGGGAGGTCCACGGCAGCGCGGCGCGCAGGCCCGGCAGGTCGGGGACGGCGGCGGTGGTGCCGGTGGCGAGGACCACCGCGTGCCGGGCACGCAGGTCGCGGGGGCGGTCGCCGGTGACGGTGACGGTGCGGTCGCCGGTGAGCCGGGCGCGGCCGCGGAGCACGTCGATGCCCTGGGCATCGGCCCACAGCACCTGGGCGGTGTCGTCGCGATCGTGGGTGAAACCGTCGCGGCGGGCCAGCACCGCCGCGGGGTTCACCCCGCGGGCGTTGATCTTCTGCTGGACGCCGGGCATGTGCCGGGCGGTGGCGAGCACCTGGGTGGGGCGCAGCAGTGCCTTGCTGGGCATGCACGCCCAGTACGAGCATTCGCCGCCCACCAGTTCGTGTTCGACGAGAGCGACGGTGCGGTCGGAGCCGGCGATCGCGTACTGCGCCGCGTTTTCCCCGGCGGGGCCGCCGCCGAGCACGATCACGTCGTAGGTGTCCGGATCGGCGGCGGAGGTGTCGGATCTCACCTGCTCCACGGTAGGCCGCTCGCGGCCGCCGCGGGCGGGTTCGCGAAGGTCGGGGGCCGGTCGGTCAGTGCAGGTGGGGGGACTGCGCGTCGAAGATCACGCCCATCGGGGCGAGCACCCGCACCACCTGTTCGGCCGTCCATTCGTCGAGGTCGCACAGCAGCACCGACCGCCACGGCGTGATCAGCAGGGGGCGGTCGACGGCGGCGAGGAACTCCGCGGTGCGGGCCGGTAGCTCCCCGTCGCGCAGGCCCCCGGCGAGGGTGACCGCCCCGTCCCGCTGGTCGAGCCACCCGATGGGCGGGGCGGGGGGCGCGGGCAGCTGCGCGGGGACGCCGCCCGGGCTCGGGGTGGGGGTGTGCACGGCGGCGAGCATGGTGTCGACGAGCTCGCCGGTCTCGACGCGCAGGCCGGTGTCGTGGCCGCGGCGCAGCAGCCTCCAGCGGTCGTCGGGCAGGGCGACCGCCGCGAGGTCGGGGGTCAGCGCGGCGATGTCGCCGGTGCCGTCGTCGAAGCCGAGGACCGTGT
>NZ_JAUZMZ010000337.1:0-2059 GCF_036327435.1 Rhodococcus chondri
TCGCGGCCGCGCGGAGGTGACCTCATGACCCAGCCCGCCCCCGAACCCGTGCTCACCGTCCGGGACCTGCACAAGTCGTTCACCCTGCACACCATCGACGGGCGCACCGTGACGTCGCTGCACGGCGTCGACCTCGAGATCGGTCGCGGTGAGCACGTCGCGCTGGCCGGGCCGTCCGGAGCCGGCAAGTCCAGCTTCCTGCGCTGCGTCCACCGCAGCTATCTGCCGGATTCCGGGTCGATCGTCCTGCACACCGATGCCGGACCGGTCGAGCTGACCGAGTTGTCCGACCGTGCGATGGCGCGGTTGCGCGGCCGTGAACTCGGCTACGTGTCGCAGTTCCTGTCGGCGCCTCCCCGCACCGCCCCCCTCGAGGTGGTCGCCGCGTCGGCGCGTCGCCGCGGCATGGACCGCGCCGAGGCCCGCGAGGCCGCCGCCGACGCACTGCGACGCCTTGCGCTCGACGAGGCGCTGTGGGACGTCGACTGCAGTGTGCTGTCCGGCGGCGAACGGCAGCGCGTGAACATCGCAGCGGGCACCGTGCATCCGCCGCGTCTGCTGCTGCTCGACGAACCGGTTTCCGCCCTCGATCCCGCGAACCGGGAACGCGCACTCGAACTCATCGCATCGCTGTCGGCGTCGGGCGTCGCGGTTCTCGCGGTGTTCCACGATCTCGACGCCATGCACCGCCTCGCCACCCGTGTCGTCCGGTTCGCCGACGGCCACATCGCCGAAACAGGGTCCGCCACCGACGTGTTGGGAGATGCAGCAGCATGACCGAAACCGAGTTCGCCCCACCCACCCCCGTCGCCGACCCATGGACACTGCAGTGCGCTCCGCGTGACTACGTCGTCGGGCACGTTCGTGCGGTGCTCCCGGACCGGGTCCTCGACGACGCCCGCATCGTGGTGCGCGACGGCCGCATCGTCGAGATCGGTCCGGCCGTGCCCGGAGTACGGTCCGACGTCGACGGCGGCGGCCTGCTGTGCCTGCCGGGGCTGGTCGACGTGCACTCGGACGGCCTGGAGAAGGAGCGAATGCCGCGACCGGGCGTCGAACTGCCGTGGACGTTCTCCCTCATGTCGTTCGAGGGCAAGGTTCGCGCGGCGGGCGTGACGACCGTCTATCACGGGGCGTCGTTCTCCGATCGAGTGTCGGCCACCTCGGGCCGAAGCGTGCACGTCGCGCAGGAGATGTGCAGTTCGATCGGGCAGTGGTCACACCGCGACACCGACGCCGCGCTCGTCGACCATCGGGTGCTGCACCGCCTCGACGTGCGGTCGGCCGCCGGATTCGGTGCATTGCGAGAAGAATTCGAGCGCCTGGTCGCGGCCGGTGAGGTCACCACCGAAACTCCCGCGGTGATCTCGCACGAAGACCACACGCCCGGCATCGGCCAGTACGCCGACCGCAGCTACTACGAGGATCACATCGCCGGTGTCCGCGGCATCTCGAAGGAAGCCGCACGCACGGTCGTCGACGCCCTCGCCGCCGAACGTGAAGCCAACGCCGCGATCCGCGACGAGACGATGGGCTGGCTCGCCGAACAGTCCCGCACCGGACTCGCGCGGGTGTTCGGGCATGATCCCGAATCCGCCGTCGAGATCGCCGATCTCGCGGCGCGAGGAGGAAATGTCGCGGAGTTCCCCACCACGGTCGAGGCGGCGAGCGAAGCCCGGGCCCGCGGAATGTCGGTGGTGATGGGCGGGCCGAACGTGCTGCGCGGCCGGTCGCATTCGGGCAACGTCTCGGCGGGCGAGCTGGCGGATCTGGGTCTGGTCACGGCGCTCGCGTCGGATTACCTGCCGTCCTCGCTACTCGGTGCGGCGTTCACGCTCGCGAGCCGTGGATTGCCGCTGCCTCAGGCGGTCGCGTTGGTCACGAGCGGCCCGGCCACCGCGGTCGGGCTCGCCGACCGGGGAGCGCTGAGCGTCGGGCAGCGCGCGGATCTGGTGCTCGTCGCTGTCGAGCATGCCTGTCCCGTCACCCGCGCGGTGCTGCGCGCCGCCGGCTAGCCGGTCGGTGCCGTAACGGGTTTGTACCGCACCGCACCGACCGC
>NZ_JAUZMZ010000338.1:0-2059 GCF_036327435.1 Rhodococcus chondri
GCGACAGGTTGCCGGGCAACCTGCTCGAGCCGGACGCGTTCGATGTCGAGCAGGGCACGGTTCGCGAGATCGCGGGCGCCGGCCGGGATGCCGTCGAGCGGGCCGATCGATTCGGGGCGCTCGATGAGCAGTGCGGTCCGGTCGAAGTCGTCGAGGCGTTGCCACCACTGCGCCACCTGGTCAGGGTCGGTTCCGACCTCGGGCACCTGCGGCAGCCGTGGAAGGCGGGCACGCTCGCCCCCGAACAGCAGAGGCCCCGAGCCGTCTCCGCCGTTTGCCGTTTCCTCGTCGAATGCTCTCGCCAGGATCGCTGCGGCTTCCTCGTCCAGGGCGGTGGCGCGATCCGTCAGCGCATCGAGGCGGCCGTGCAGGACTCCCCGGTCGGTATCGCTCACTCCGGGGGCGGCGGAGATGCTGCCGTCGGCAGCGAAGCCCAGGCTCCGCTCCGCGGCCCACTGCCGCACATCCGCGAGCTCGGCATGCAACTCGCGTAGCCGCGGCGCGATCCGGTATGCACAGGCGCATACCGCGCGGTACGAATCGCCTTGTGCAGCAATCGCGGAGGCGAATTCGGCGATGCGTGACGCGGCGGCATCGTGGGCCGGACCCGCCCACTCCTCGCGGAACCGGCCCGCCGACCGGATGTCGCCGACGACGCGTTCGAGTTCTGCGGCATGGTGTCCCAGCGCGAAACCGAAGTCGTGCAGCGCATCCGGATCCCAACATGCGAGCTCCCCCAGGTCCATGTGTGCCACCCCCTGCACGGAAGGATAAGGCGCACAAACAGCTACCGGCCCGCGGAATCCTCCGTCGGGCCGGTAGCTGTGGATGAACGAGCCGGTTGTGGACAACTCGGCTACATGCCTGCGCCTACACGTCGGCGATGGCTTCCAGCGGCGGTGTCTTCGCCGCACGGTGACCGGGCCACAGGGCGGCGAGCACGCCGACCACACCGGAGCCGATGAGCATGCCCACCACCTGCGACCACGGCACCGAGATCCGGTCGAGGCCCTGGTCTGCGAGAGTGCGCACGAATGCCCATCCGAACACCAGGCCCAGAACCAGGCCGACCACGGCACCGAACACCGCGATGAGCAGCGACTCGATGTAGATGGTGCGTCGCACCTGAGCGCGTTGCATGCCGACGGCGCGCAACATGCCGATCTCGCGGCGCCGCTCCACTACCGACAAGGCCAGCGTGTTGACGATGCCGAGGATCGCGATCACCACGGCGAGCGCGAGGAGTCCGTACAGGATGGCGAGGAGCATGTCGATCTGCTGGGCCTGCTCGCCCTTGAACTGCTCACGGTCGAGGACCTGCACGATCACGTATTGCTTGGCAGCCTCCTCGAGCCCGGACCGGACCGCTTCGGGGTCCGCCCCATCGGCGGTATTGATCAGCACCACCGCGGCCGACCGCGACGACTCCGGCGTGAACCGGTCGTACAGTTCCGGCGAGGCCAGCCACGGACCGATCAGCTGGTTGTCGGCGTAGATGCCGGTGATCTCGGTGTCGACCGTCTCGCCGTCACGGCTCGTGAGCGGCACGGTGGTCCCGACCTCCCAGCCCCGCTCGGAGGCCTGGGATTCCGATACCAGCAACTCGTTGCCGCTGACCCGGGAGGTGCCGGCCGACATCTCCAGCGAGAGCACATCCTCGACCGGGCCGGACACGGCCGTCCCGTACTCGAAGCTGTCGTCGATCTCGGCCTGCATGGTGTGGGCGGCGACCACCTCGACGACGCCGTCGACATCGCGCACCTTGTCGGCGGCGTCGAGCGGCACCCCGAACATCGGCGGCCCGGAGAGCATGAAATCGGCCTTGACCCCGGTGTCGACGAGAGCGTCGACACTGGTCTTCGCGGACGACCCGAACACGCCGATGACGGACACGAGCATCAGCCCGAGGGTGAGCGCGAACGCGGTCGCCGCGGTGCGGCGCGGGTTGCGGGTGGCGTTGGTGCGGGCCAGCCGGCCCACAGCGCCGAACGGCCTGGCGAACACCGATCCGAGCACGTTCACGACCGGCCGCGACAGGGGCGGCGCGGCGAGAAGAACC
>NZ_JAUZMZ010000339.1:0-2051 GCF_036327435.1 Rhodococcus chondri
CCGCGCACGGGGTCAGTGCGGTGGCGCGGATGGTTGCGGGCAGGTGGATCGGCCCGGTGTCGCCGCGGCGCTCACCGACGGTGCGGCCGATGGTGGTGCGCGCCCGCGACCGCCTTCCCGCGGCGCCGCGGCCGGTGCGTTCGGCGGTGAACACCCGCGTGCGGTACGGCTCGGTGGGTGTGTCGACGGTGGTCGGCGACTCGCCGACTCCGGAATCCGTCGTGGCGCCGTCCGACGGCTCCGGGGCGCCGCCGCCGTCCGGGTCGTCGTCGGGCTCCGGCTGCTCCGGTTCCGGATCGCCGAGCAACTCGTCGAGCAGTTCCTCGTCCATTCCCGGTGAGTCGAACGGGTTGCGGCGCCGGCGGTGCGGCAGCGCGAGTTTCGCGGCGACCGCGATGTCGTCGCGGGTGACCTCGTCGCGACCGGCCCACGCCGCATGCGCCACGGCGGTTTTCGCGGTCACCAGATCGGCGCGCATGCCGTCGACGTCGAACGCCGCGCACACCTCGGCGATCGCGACGAGGGACGCGTCGGTGAGCCGCACGTGGCGCAGCCGGTCGCGGGCGCCGGCGATACGCTCGGACAGCGTCGCCTCGGCACCTGCCCACTGCGCGGTGAACGTCTCGGGATCGGAGTCGAATGCCAGGCGTCGCCGCACGATCTCGGCCCGTTGCCGCGGATCGCGCGGCGCGGCCACCTCGACCGTCAGGCCGAACCGGTCCAGCAGTTGCGGCCGGAGTTCACCTTCTTCCGGATTCATGGTGCCGACCAGCACGAATCGCGCGGCGTGCGTGACCGACACCCCGTCGCGCTCGACGGTGCAGCGACCCATCGCGGCGGCGTCGAGCAGCAGGTCGACGAGGTGATCGTGCAGCAGATTCACCTCGTCGACATACAGCACGCCACGGTGCGCGAGCGCCAGCAATCCGGGTTCGTATTCCGCGGTGCCGGCCGACAGCGCTTTCTGCAGGTGCAATGATCCGGTGACCCGGTCCTCGGTGGCGCCGACGGGCAGTTCCACGAGCCGCGCCGGACGACCGCGGCCGGTTGCGTCGGCGGGGTGCGGCCCGTCGGGGCAGGACGGGTCGGGGGAGTGCGGATTGCACGCGAAGCGACAACCTTCGACCTCGTCGACCTGCGGCAACAGGGCGGCCTGCGCGCGGACCATCGTCGATTTCGCGGTGCCCTTCTCGCCGCGGACCAGCACCCCGCCGATGTCGGGCGACACGGCGCACAGGGTCAGGGCAAGCGCCAGGTCGTCGGAACCGACGACGGCGCTGAACGGATACACGTGCACTTTCGATCCTCCACAGGCTCCCGCTGGGACGTTCTCTTCGGCAGCTGAATCGAAGGCCGGTATTCGGACTTCCTGATCGTCGCTGGTCGATCGCCTTCCCGGACCGTCAGGTCCAGTGGCTGCGCGGATGCGCATGATCGACAGCTCCCAGGTCACCGCAGCGGGCCTGTGCCGGATTCACACCGGCTTCCCGATTATCCCCGTGAGGGGCACCTTCGATTGTCTTGCCGCGGCCGAGTCTATCCACACCCGCTGCACTAGGGTTCACCGCCATGGGTTCTTCGATCACCGTCGTCGGCATGGGTGCCGACGGCTGGGACAGCGTCGCGCCGGACGGACGCGCGCACGTGCTGAGCGCCGATGTCCTGCTCGGTGGCCGCCGCCATCTCGAGCTGGTGCCGCCGACCGATGCGGCCCACGAGCGGTGGCCGTCGCCGCTGCTGAACGGCCTGGATGGTCTGCTCGCGCGGTATGCCGGACGACGGGTCGTCGCCCTTGCGTCCGGTGATCCGCTCGTCTCCGGGATCGGGACGACGCTGATCCGGCGGCTCGGCCGCGACGCGGTCCGCGTGATTCCCGCGGTGTCGTCGGTTGCTCTGGCTCGTGCCCGCATGGGCTGGGCCGCGGAGGACTGCGACACCGTCACACTCGTCGGGCGGGACGTCGGCGCCCTGCGCCGCTACCTGACCCGCGACCGCCGCCTGATCGTGCTGACCTCGGACCCGTCGAGCCTTTCGACGGTCGCTCGGTTGCT
>NZ_JAUZMZ010000033.1:0-36531 GCF_036327435.1 Rhodococcus chondri
GCACGACCCCGGCTCTCCCAGCGACTCGCGGACGGCGATCCCGCCGCCTCGGCAGGATTGCGCCGGGGCGACCTTCTCGCCCGCACCGGCGCAGACGTCGACGCGCTCGGCGATGTGGTGGTGCGTGCCCTCGTTCCGATCGCGGTGGCCGTGGTCCTGTCCGCGGCCGCGGTACTCACACTCGCTTTCATCGCCCCGGCAGCCGGGGCGGTGCTCGCGGTCGGCTTGCTGGTCGCCGGCGTGCTGGCGCCGTCGCTGTCCGCTCGCGCCGCCTCACAGGCCGAGGTGGACGGGGACCTCGCCCGGTCCCGCTTCACGCACGACGCTGTCACGGTGCTCGACCATTCCGCCGAACTCCGTGTGGGGGGCCGGGTGACCGGACTCACCGGTCGTGCCCGCGCCGCGAACATCGAGTCGGTGCGGGCCACCGACGGATCGGCGGTTCCGGCCGCGTTCGCCGACGCCGCGGCGCCACTGGGTATCGGCGCCGCTGTGCTCGGAGCCCTGCTGATCGGCGTCACCGTGTTCGGCTCGGGTCCGTCGGCGATGAGCCCGACGACGCTCGGCATCCTCGTGCTGCTGCCGCTGTCGGCGTTCGAGGCCACCGCGGTGCTCCCGGCCGCGATGCGGGCATCGAGCCGATCGGCCCGTGCCGCAGGGCGATCTGCCCGCCGACGGTCCGGGACACCTGCGCGCCGAAGGACTCCACAGCGGCTGGCCCGGTGGCGCCGACACCGAGCCGGTCACCCTCGATCTGCGTCCCGGGGCCCGCGTTGCGCTCGTGGGCGTGAGCGGAAGCGGAAAGACGACAACGCTGATGACGCTTGCCGGTCTTCTCACCCCGGTCGCCGGGTCCGTCACCCTCGACGGAACGGACCTTGCCGATCTGGACCCTGTGGCCCTGCGCCGCCGGATCGGCTTCTTCGCCGAGGATGCTCACGTGTTCGAGACGTCCATCCTCGAGAATCTGCGGGTTGCCCGTGGCGACGTGGACGACGATGGCGCTCTTGCCGTGCTCACCGCGGTGGGGCTCGGCTCGTGGGTCCGGGGACTGCCCGACGGGGTGCACACCGCGCTCGAAGGGGGCGCTCGCGCACTGTCCGGTGGGCAGCGGCGCCGATTGCTCCTGGCCCGTGCCCTGCTCTCGCCCGCGCAGATTCTGCTGCTCGACGAACCCACCGAACACCTGGACGCCGACGACGCGGCCCGGCTGCAACGGCTGCTGCTCGACCGGCATTCGGGGCTGGTCGACACAGACCGGACCGTCGTTGTCGTGACGCACCAACTGCCCGGTGACACCGCCGCAGACCGGATCGTGCACGTCGCGAAAAATACGTTGCCGGTCTCCTGAACCGCGCGTACTTTCACAGTCACACGAGGAAGGAGGTGGTCTGGAAGTGATTGATATTCGGACGCGTGAGGTGGCTGCCCGCTAGCCGCTTGCCGATGATGAATCGCCGACCACCACGGCTGGCGAATTCCAGGTAGTCACCCGGTCCCCGAGCCCCCGATCTGTCCGGATCGGGACCGCCGAGCACGGAGATGTCCGATCTCGGTGATACGGCTCGGGGGCCGTTCACATGCCGGTGTGTGACAACGAGTACTTCGGGGTACTCCGGTTCGGTGCCGCTCCTGCAGAACGCCCACGACGCCCTCCGTTTGCGCACGTCGCCAGGGATTTTCTTCTCTTCTGCCGTGATCGCGCTCGTCTTCGTCGTCGTGACGATCCTCTTCACCGACACCGTCGACGCAGTCTTCAGCGACGGGTCGAACTGGATCATGACGAACCTGGGCTGGTTCTACATTCTCGGCGTCACCACCTTCCTGCTCTTCCTGGTCGGTATCGCATTCACCCACTACGGGCGTGTCCGGCTCGGCGGCGCCGACGAGCGGCCGGAGCATTCGAACATCGCCTGGTTCTCGATGCTGTTCGCGGCGGGCATCGGCACGATTCTCATGTTCTGGGGTGTGGCAGAACCGATATCGCATTTCGCGAACCCGCCGCTGCAGGACGTCGAGCCCCGCTCGGTGGATGCCGCCGAGGAAGCGATGGGCTTTGCCCTCTATCACTTCGGCCTCCACACCTGGACGATCTTCGCGTTGCCCGGGTTGTGCTTCGGATACTTCATCTACAAGCGGCACCTGCCGCCGCGTGTGAGCTCGATCTTCGCGCCGCTGCTGGGCGGGCGCATCTACGGGCCGATCGGTAAGACGATCGACGTCATCGCCATCATCGGCACGGTCTTCGGTGTCGCGACGTCGGTGGGCCTGGGAACACTGCAGATCAACGCGGGCCTGGCGCAGTTGTTCGACATCGAGGAGTCCGGCCTGATCCAGATCGGGCTCATCGCGATCGTGACGGTCATGGCGGGAACGTCGGTTGCGCTCGGTCTCGACAAGGGCATCAAGCGCCTGTCGAACCTCAACATCGGCATGGCCGTCGCTCTCATGGCCTTCGTGCTCGTCACCGGACCGAGTCTGTTCCTGCTCAAGGGCATGATCGAGTCGGCCGGCATCTACGCCGAAGCGCTGCCGGGGCTTGCGTTCTGGAACGACACCTTCGCCGACTCCGGCTGGCAGAACACGTGGACGGTGTTCTACTGGGCGTGGACCATCACGTGGTCACCGTTCGTCGGTATCTTCATCGCCCGCATCTCGCGTGGCCGGACCATCCGCGAGTTCGTCGGCGGGGTACTGGGTCTGCCGGTGCTGTTCTCGGTGATCTGGTTCAGCATCTTCGGCATGGCCGCCTTCGACATCGAACTCAACGGCGACGGGGGTCTCGTCGAACGCGTCGTCGACAACGGCGACATCCCCGGCGCGCTCTTCGAGTTCCTGAGCAACTTCCCGCTGGCGGGCACCGTCTCCGCGATCGCCATCGTGCTCGTCGTGATCTTCTTCGTGACGTCGGTCGACTCGACGTCGATGGTGCTCGACATGATGGCCTCGGGCCACGAGGAGAAGGCCCCGCTGCATCAGCGGTTGTTCTGGGCCGTTCTGATGGGCATCGTCGCCGCGACAATGCTCGTCGCCACAGGCAAGGACGGCCTCGACGCACTGCAACAGGTCATCACGGTGGTCGGGCTACCGTTCTTCGTGATGGGGTTCATCATGATGTACAGCCTGGTGCGGGGCATCAGGGAAGACCTGGGCGAGCGTCCCGAGCCGGTGACCCGCCAGTGGCCGAGGGTGCAGAGCCCCGAAGAGCTGGCCGCGGCCGAGGGACTGCCCGCGCCGGAGGTGGTGGTGGTTACGCGCGCGATCCGCGCCGGGAACGCGGACAAGGACCGGATCGGCGACATGAGGACGGGCTCGACGGAGGCACGCGAGCGGCACGCCGACACGGGCAACGCCTCCGGAGAAAACCCAGGAGAAAAACCCGGAGAAAATCAGCCGACGTAGCGGGCCAACCGCGCCGACATGTGCGGCTGCAGATCGCCGTCGGCGGTGATCCGCTCTTCGACATAAGCCAGGTCGCCGCCGTCGACAATGCCGTAAAGGCGCTTGGCTCCGCCGACGACCTCACCGGACTTCGTGCGGATCACCACGTCGGTGGCAAGCTCCCACGACGACTGGGTCAGCGCCGTGCCGTAATAGAGCTCGACCACTCCGGAGCTGTGCGTCAGCAGCAACTCGAGAGTTTCTGGATCGTCACTGTCCGGACCACCGGTACCGGAGATCCGCCAGAATCCGCTCTCGCGGCGGTCGGGCCCGGCGTACGCACCGGTGTCGTCGAGCCGCCACGAGCGCGCGTCCCACACGAGATAGTCGGCGCCGCAGTGCGACACGGTGATCTGCTGACCGAAGCGATAATCACCGATCGCGGGATCGTTGGCTTCACCCTCGCCCCGCCACACCCCGATCATCGGCAGGAACGCCAGCAGCGCGGGATCGAGATCGGGGCCGAGCCGCAGGTTCGCGGTGTCCTCGGAACCCGGCAGACCCGGAAGAACGGGAATGTTGCGTTCGGCGGTGACCTTGGCCCGTTCGGCGGCGCGTGCTATCGCTTCGTCGCCGCTGGAGCGGGCACCGCCGGCCGCGTCATCGGATTCGGCTGTCACGTCTCGTCGGCGACCAGACGGTAGATCGTGTACAGCGTGAACCAGATGATGAGCACGGCTGCCAGGACGAGCAAGACCTCGAAGAAAATGACCACGAGCACATTCTAGACCCAGGCCGTGCTACCGCACGACGAAGGGCCCCGCTCCCGACGATGCAGGGGCGGAGCCCTTCGGAGTTCCGATCCCGGACGGGCAGCGCAGTGCTGATCCGGTACCGCAGTGCTACTTCGAGACGGTCACGTCGACGTTGTGCACGCCGGGCCCGGCCGGGCTGACGGTCGAGGTGCCGTTTCCGGTGCTGGACAGGGCCCGGATCTTCCACTCGCCGGGGGCGGCGAAGAAACGGAAGTCACCGGTCGCCGAGGCGACGACCTCGGCGGTGAACTCGTCGGTGCCGTCGAGCAGTCGCACGAAGGCGCCGCCGACGGGCTGACCGTCGGAAGCCAGGACACGGCCGGTGATCACCGTCTCCTTCTCGGTGTCCACGCCGGCGGGCAGGGACTGGGTCTGAACAGGTGCTCCACACATGATTTATGCTCCCAATTCGATCGGTGCGCCGACGAGCGAGCCGTACTCGACCCAGCTGCCGTCGTAGTTCTTGACGTTCTGCTTGCCGAGGATCTCCTGCAGTACGAACCAGGTGTGGCTCGACCGCTCACCGATGCGGCAGTAGGCGATGGTTTCCCTGCTGTCGTCGAAGCCCTTCGACGCGTAGAGCGCGGTGAGTTCCTCGTCGGACTTGAAGGTGCCGTCCTCGTTGGCAGTGGTGCTCCACGGAATGTTGATCGCACCGGGGACGTGACCGCGCTGCTGCGCCTGCTCCTGCGGCAGGTGTGCAGGGGCGAGGATCTTGCCGGAGAACTCGTCGGGCGACCGCACGTCGACGAAGTTCTTGCTGCCGATGGCGTCGATGACCTCGTCGCGGAACGCGCGGATGGACGTGTCGGGGGTCTGCGCCTTGTAGTCGGTGGCGGGACGGTCGACTTCGTCCTTCGACAGCGGACGGCCGTCGAGTTCCCACTTCTTGCGTCCGCCGTCGACGAGCTTGACGTCCTGATGGCCGTAGAGCTTGAAATACCAGTACGCGTAGGCGGCGAACCAGTTGTTGTTGCCCCCGTACAGCACCACGGTGTCGTCGTTTGCGATGCCCTTGGCCGAGAGCAGGGCAGAGAACTGCTCCTGGTTCAGGAAATCGCGGCGGACCGGGTCCTGCAGGTCCTTGCGCCAGTCGAGCTTGACAGCGCCCTCGATGTGCCCACCGTCGTACGCGGAGGCGTCTTCGTCGACCTCGACGAAGACAGTTCGGGGGGCGCCGAGGTTCTGCTCGGCCCAGTCGGCGGAGACCAGGACGTCGGAGCGAGCCATGGATGTTCCTTTCGGTGGTGACGCCCGGATGCCGGGCGGTGGAAAACGATCCGGAAATCGATCCCGGGCGGGATCAGGCGGACGCGGGCCGTAGCCTCGCGACCAGCGGGTAGATGCGGCAGCCGAGGCAGAGACCGAACGCTGCATTGAGGAGTGCCGCGAACAGGGCGAACCCCGCGGCGACAGAACCGGCCACTGCGGCTCCCGACAGGAACCCGACCGTGCCCGCAGCGGCGAACAGGAAGCCTACGAGCTGAGCAAACCGAAGCGGCCCAACGGGTTCCGTCTCGGTCGGCGCGGACAGACGTGGCGCCACGAGCTTCGCGAACAGCTGCCCGTACGGGCTGCGGCGCGGCCCGAGCGCCGCACCGAGCGCGAACACGACGGTCTGCGCGGCGAGGAGGATGCCGGCCCACGGGCCGGTGAACGAGGTGAGGAGAAGGACCGCGACGAGAACAGCGGTCGTGACCCAGGCGGCGAAGCGCGGGCCACGAACGTCGACCTGTTCGATGGTTCCGGATGGCACGGGCATGGAAGTGCTCCTGCTGGAGTCGAAGCGCGCACAGGCGATTCGATGCTCGGATGAGATGGACGGACCGAGGGCCGATCACATCGGGATATCGAGCGACGAAGCGCGCAGAGCCGAGACGTCGCGATCGATGCGATCAGCAGCAGGTACAACAACAGCCACCGAGGCGGCACAGATCGACTGCGCGGCGTCGGGTGAGCATCAGCTCCTGGCGTGTCAGCACGCGAGGGAGTGTAGCGAAGTTCTCAGGAAAGCGAATCCTCAGGGCAGCGAAGGGGAGCGAGCGCGGCGGTCAGATCTGCGACCTTCGGCACCCCCGAAACCCGAAAACGCTCCACACCGGCGGCATCGAACACGAAGGTCGTCGGCAGCGACAGGACTCCGAGTTTCTTCGCCAGCGCGGGGTTGTCGTCGATGTCGACTTCCACGTCGCGCGGCACGGGCCGATCGTCGCCGACGGTCGAGAAGTGGTCGACGACCTGCTCGGCGACGCGCCGCACGGCACTGCACGGGCCGCACCACTGCGCGGACAAGTGCAGCACCATCGGGGCATCCCCAGCACCCACTCCGAAGGCGGACAACAGCGGATCGATCGGCAGCGGATCGCCACCGGGCCTCGACGCGCCGGGCGTGACCGCTCGCACTGCGCCCGAGCGGGAACGCAGGACGGCGCCCACGATCAGCGCAGCGACGAGCGCGACCAGCAGGACAATGATTCCGGTCACAGCGCCTGCACCGCTTCCAGGTCGACCGTGGTGTCTCGGGCCTCGCCTTCGACGACGATCTGGGAGCCGCGTGCCTCCACGAATGTGGGGTACACGCCGAACGGCAGATCCTGCGGTTCGATGGTGGTCGTGAAGAGTCCGAGGACCATCGGCTTCAACGGTTCGGGCACCGTGTAGTCGGCCCGCCCCTCGGGACCGAAGTACAGGTCGGACGCGGCGATGTGCACGCGGTCGCCGTCGAGCACCAGATCCGCCTGCACGCTCACCCGTGCCGAAACCGGTCCGACAGGCACCGTGCCGGTGAGCACCACCCCGCCCGCAGTGGTCCGCCCCGACCCTCCGGAACCGCCGGTACCGTCGGATTTGTTCGCCGGTGGAGCAGATATCTGCAGGTCAGGAATGTTGTAGAGCTGTCCGAGTTCGGTGGCGTCGATCATGACGCGCCCGAACAGCAGGTCTACCGGAACCGACCGGATCGACCCGTCGAGCAACTCCGACGCCGACGCGTGGGCGCCGATGAGGTTCGCCTCGACGGTGATATCGCCCAGCATGTCGCTGCGCACACCCTCGGCCCGGATCTCCACGTTCTCGTAGTGACCGTTGCGGGCCTGGAGCAGGAACGGAAATCCGTGGATGGTCACGGCCGGGTCCGACTCGAGCACACCGCCCTCGCGGAGCGCGCGGGAGACGCGGTACTCGGACCATGCCGCCGCACCGAAATCGACGAGGACGGCGAGGCCGATGAGGACGACGAGACCGTAAACGAGTTTGCGCACGCCCACCATTGTGACCGAACGCGCGGTACGACCCGTTTCGGTGCTTACACAGCGGTAACAAAAGGGGCGCTAATCTGTAGCACGTCGTTCACGAATCCGATCCGCGCTGGTGGCGCGAAGAAATGGAGGCCCGGTGGAGCTGCTCCTGCTGACCTCCGATCCGATCCCCAACGCCGTCCTGCCTTCCCTGTCGTTGCTCGCGCATTCGGTGCGTCCCGTCCCGACCGAGGTGTCGTCACTGCTCGAGGCCGGTTCGGCGGACATCGCGATCGTCGATGCCCGCTCGGATCTGGCGGCGGCACGCGGGCTGTGCCGGTTGCTCGGAAGCACGGGATCTGCGATTCCCGTCGTTGCGGTGCTCACCGAGGGTGGACTCGTCGCCGTAAACCCGGAGTGGGGTCTCGACGACATCCTGCTCACGACGACCGGTCCGGCCGAGTTGGACGCGCGGCTGCGGCTTCTCGTGGGCCGCTCGGGTGGGACTGTCGGAACGGAGAACTCGGGCAAGATTACGCTCGGTGAGCTGTCCATCGACGAGGGCACCTACACCGCGCGGCTGCGAGGCCGGCCACTCGACCTGACCTACAAGGAATTCGAGCTGCTCAAGTACCTCGCCCAGCATGCGGGCCGGGTGTTCACCCGCGCCCAGCTGCTGCAGGAGGTGTGGGGCTACGACTTCTTCGGCGGCACACGCACCGTCGATGTGCACGTGCGCCGCCTGCGCGCAAAGCTCGGTCCCGAGCACGAGTCCCTCATCGGCACCGTGCGCAACGTCGGCTACAAAGCGGTGCGTCCGTCCACCCGCAACGGGAAGGGCGCGGCCCCCGTGGAGTTCGACGACGACAACGAGATCGAGTACGCCGAATAGGCACGACCGCTCAGGGATCGTAGGGCCACGGCGGACCCACTAGGCTTCGAAAGATGGAGTTCGTCGATCGGCCTACCGGAGACCACGTCGCTGCGGTGCGCGACATCCTCGCGCGCGCGACAGCCGAGGACGGCACGGCGCCCGTGTCCGAACAGGCAGCCGGTTCCCTCACCCGCGACACCGGCGCACGGCATCTCGTTGCCGCCGTCGACGGAGTAGTCGCCGGGTACGCGAATCTGATGCCCGCGCACGGTGAGCATCCGGCGATGGCCGAGGTCGTCGTCGATCCTCCCGCCCGTGGGCGCGGCCTCGGCGGGCAGCTCGTCGACGCCGCCCTGACCGCGGGAGGAGCGGGCGCGCGCGTCTGGGCGCACGGAAATCTTCCCGCGGCACGTGCGGTGGCGCGGCGGCTGGACCTAACGGGGGTGCGTGAGTTGCTGCAACTGCGCCGACCGCTCGATCGGCCCGAACTTCCCGAGACGGCCGTGCCCGAATCGGTGGTCCTGCGCACGTATCGAGGTCCGGCCGACGACGCAGAATTGGTGCGGGTCAACGCCGCCGCGTTCGAGTGGCATCCCGAACAGGGCCGGATGACCGCACGTGACGTCGCCGAGCGACGCGCAGAGCCGTGGTTCGACCCGTCGGGTCTGTTTCTCGCCTTCGACGAGACGGACCCGGGCCGACTGCTCGGTTTCCACTGGACCAAGGTGCATCCGCCGAGCGACAGCGAACCGGCGCTCGGGGAGGTCTATGTGGTCGGGATCGATCCTGCCGCCCAGGGCCGCGGCCTGGGACGTCTTCTCACTCTGGCCGGTCTGCACTACCTGCGCGACCGAGGTCTGGAGACCGTCCTGCTGTACGTCGAGGGCGACAACACCGCTGCCCTGAACACCTACGGCAAGTTGGGTTTCGACCGCTTCCACGTGGATGTCGCATACGCGCGAAAGTGAACAAATACCGGTTCACACGCCGAATTCGGATGAAGTTCGAGTGATCGTCGCAACACGAACGCCGGCTGTATCCGGCGTGTTCATCTTTCGTTCACCTCCGGGGAAGTCTTCGGCCACCGGCTACGCCTAACTTCTGCATACGGGTCGAATGCTGTCGGCCCGGCGCAGGGGTCACCCGCGTCTCGACACCGTCACTTTCGAGTGTGGCGGTCGCGATATTTTCCGGAGGAGAACAGGTGAACCTGAAGCGCAACAGCGCCCTGCTCGGTGCGGTGGCCGTCGGTGCCCTCACCCTGGCGGCGTGCGGCAGCGACAACAATGCCGGATCCGTCGACGTCGATGCATCTGCGTCGGCAGCGACATGCGAAGGCAAGGAGAACCTGTCCGCCGCCGGTTCGTCCGCGCAGAAGAACGCGATGGACAACTTCGTGTCCACCTACATCGCCGTGTGCTCGGAGAAGGGCAAGACGGTCAACGTCGCCTACAACCCGTCCGGTTCCGGTGACGGCCGCACCCAGTTCATCGCGAGCCAGATCGACTTCGCGGGCTCCGACTCCGCGATCAAGGCCGAGCAGGCCGGACAGGCTGCCGAGCGCTGCGCCGGAAACCCGGCCTGGAACCTGCCGCTCGTGTTCGGTCCCGTCGCCCTCGCCTACAACCTCGAAGGTGTCGACGACCTGGTCCTCGATGCGGAAACCGCTGCCAAGATCTTCAACGGCACCGTCAACAAGTGGAACGACCCGGCCATCGCCGCGCTGAACGAGGGCGTCGAGCTTCCGGACAGCAACATCACGCCGATCGTGCGTTCCGACTCGTCGGGCACCACCGACAACTTCCAGCAGTACCTCGAGACGGCTTCCAAGGGTGCCTGGACCACGGGCGCAGGCTCCGACTTCACCGGCGGTGTCGGTGAGGGCGCGAAGGGCTCCGCCGGTGTCGCGCAGGCCGTGAACGGCTCGCCCGGCGCGATCACCTACGTCGAGAAGTCCTTCGCGGACCAGAACGGTCTCAGCATCGCCCGGATCGACAACGGTTCCGGCCCGGTCGAGCTGAACGACGAGACGGCGGGCAAGGCCATCGACGGTGCCGCGTTTGCCAGCACCGGCGGCGGCGACCTCACGCTCGACCTCAGCTCGATCTTCGGCTCCACCGAAGAAGGTTCGTACCCGCTGGTGCTCGCCACGTACGAGATCGTGTGCTCGGCCGGCTACGACGCCGACACATCCGCAGCGGTCAAGTCGTTCCTCACCAGCGCCGCCAACGAAGGCCAGAACGGCCTCGCCGAGCAGGGCTACGTGCCGCTGCCGGATTCGTTCAAGCAGAAGCTGACCGAGTCGATCGAAGCCATCGCCTGATTCGACCGTTACGCAGACCGCCCCGTTCCTGAACCCCTACACCTGGAAAGATTGCGAGCGCACAATGAGTGACGCGCCGAGCACATCGGCTCCTCGCGCCCACGGGTCCGACGGCCCAGCAGGGTCGGGCCGGGCCGGTCCACACAGCAGC
Organism: Rhodococcus chondri; assembly: GCF_036327435.1. Classification (NCBI taxonomy): domain Bacteria; kingdom Bacillati; phylum Actinomycetota; class Actinomycetes; order Mycobacteriales; family Nocardiaceae; genus Rhodococcus; species Rhodococcus chondri. The sequence continues at coordinate 10,781 of NZ_JAUZMZ010000033.1, forward strand.
ATCCCGGAGGCCAACATTTCCGCTCCATCCCCCAAGACCGAGTCGAAGAAGACGGTCGTCAGACCGGGCGACCGGATCTTCAGTTCACTGGCCTCCGGGTCCGCGGTCTTCATCTCGGTGATCATCGGCGCCATCGCCGTGTTCCTGGTGTGGCGGGCCGTGCCGGCGCTCGAGCGGAACACCGTCAACTTTCTCACCAGTCGTGACTGGATCACCCAGGACATCGAGGCGATGGCCTTCGGTGTGCTCGATCTGTTCCAGGTCACCGTGCTGGTGTCGATCTTCGCGCTCGTCCTGGCGATGCCCGTGGCGCTCGGCATCGCCATCTTCCTGACGTCGTACTGCCCCGACCGGATCAAGAAACCGCTCGCGTACGTCATCGATCTCCTCGCAGCCGTGCCGTCGATCGTGTACGGCCTGTGGGGCATGCTCGTCCTGGCGCCCTTCCTGCGCCCCTTCGCGCAGTGGCTCAACACCACACTCGGCTGGTTCCCGCTGTTCGCGACCGGCAGCGGCTCCATCATCGGTGGCGGCACCATCTTCACCGCCGGCATCGTTCTGGCCGTGATGATCCTGCCGACCATCGCCGCGGTGAGCCGTGAGGTCTTCGTGCAGACCCCGGTCGCGCACATCGAGGCGGCTCTCGCTCTCGGCGCGACCCGCTGGGAGGTCGTCAGGACAACCGTCCTGCCGTTCGGCAAGTCGGGATACATCAGTGGTTCGATGCTCGGCCTCGGCCGCGCACTCGGCGAGACCATGGCGCTGTACCTGATCCTGCGGACGACCTCGGAAGCGTTCTCGTGGTCGCTGTTCGACGGCGGCGCCACCATCGCCTCGAAGATCGCCCTCGGATACGCCGAGTTCAACAACAACATCCAGGCCGGTGCCTACATCGCCGCGGGTCTGGTGCTCTTCGTGCTGACCTTCGTGGTCAACGCCGCGGCCCGCATGGTGGTCGCAGGAAAGAAGGACTGACCCATGTCGACGACCACCCTCGAATCGCCCGTCAAGGCGCCCACATTCCAGCGCGTCAGCGGCGGCCGCCGAGTCAAGGACCTCGCGGCGACCGTGCTCGTGACCTTGTCGGTGCTGGTCGCGCTCGTGCCGCTCGCGTGGGTGCTGATCACCGTTGTCGCGAAGGGCTTCCCCGCGCTGGTGTCGCCGACGTGGTTCACCAATTCGCTCAGCGGGCTCACCGCCTCGTCGATGGGCGGCGGCATCTACCACGCTCTCCTCGGGACGTTGCTCCAAGGCCTGGTGTGTGCGGTCATCTCGATCCCGCTCGGCGTGTTCGTCGCGATCTACCTCGTCGAATATGCGGGAAAGTCGAAACTCGGCAAGATCACCACCTTCATGGTGGACATCCTCAGTGGTGTGCCGTCGATCGTCGCGGCGCTGTTCATCTACGCCCTGTGGGTCGCGACGTTCGGATTCCCCAAATCGGCGTTCGCGGTGTCGCTCTCTCTCGTGCTGCTGATGGTGCCGGTCGTGGTGCGCAGCACCGAGGANATGCTCCGCATCGTGCCCCAGGACCTGCGTGAAGCCTCGTACGCGTTGGGTGTGCCCAAGTGGAAGACCATCGCACGCATCGTCCTGCCCACGTCGATGGCCGGCATCATCACCGGCATCATGCTTGCCCTCGCTCGCGTCATGGGTGAGACCGCGCCGCTGCTGATCCTGGTCGGCTACGCACCGTTCATCAACACCAACATGTTCGGCGGCGAGATGGGCAGCCTGCCGGGTGTCATGGTCGCGGAGATGAACAACCCCACCGATGCCGGTGCACTGCGCATCTGGGGTGCCGCCCTGACACTGATCCTGCTCATCGCGATTCTCAACATCGCCGCCAAGGTCATCGGCCGCTTCTCGCAGGTCGGCAAGTAGTAGACCTCGACCCAACCATGAACTTCACTTTCGACCTCGATACACCATTAGGGAGCCGGTAATGGCCAAGCGTCTGGATCTCAAGGACGTCAACATCTTCTACGGCAAGTTCCACGCCGTATCCGACGTGACCCTGTCCGTCCCCCCGCGCAGTGTCACCGCGTTCATCGGCCCGTCCGGTTGCGGTAAGTCGACCGTGCTGCGGTCGCTCAATCGCATGCACGAGGTGACCCCCGGTGCGCGTGTCGAAGGCTCGGTGTTGCTCGACGGCGAGGACATCTACGACGCGAACATCGATCCAGTCGGTGTCCGCAAGACCATCGGCATGGTGTTCCAGCGCCCGAACCCGTTCCCCACCATGTCGATCCGTGACAACGTCGTGGCCGGTCTGAAGTTGCAGGGCGGCCGCAACAAGGCCGAACTCGACGAGATCGCCGAGAAGTCGCTGCGGGGCGCCAACCTGTGGACCGAGGTCAAGGACCGGCTCGACAAGCCGGGTGGCGGCCTGTCCGGTGGCCAGCAGCAGCGTCTGTGCATCGCCCGAGCGATCGCGGTCTCGCCCGACGTTCTGCTCATGGACGAGCCGTGCTCCGCGCTCGACCCGATCTCCACCCTCGCCATCGAAGACCTGATCGCCGAGCTCAAGCGGGACTTCACCATCGTCATCGTCACGCACAACATGCAGCAGGCAGCGCGCGTGAGCGATCAGACGGCGTTCTTCAACCTGGAAGCGACCGGGAAGCCGGGTCGTCTCGTCGAAATCGACGACACCGAGAAAATCTTCTCGAACCCGGCGCAGAAGGCTACCGAGGACTACATCTCGGGCCGCTTCGGATAAGTCTGCGGCACGCTCCACAGACTCCCCATACGCGAAGGCCCCGGCCGGAATTTCTTCCGGCCGGGGCCTGGCGCGTTCTTGCCGACGATCAGGATTCGTCGGGGTACACCGTGAGCTTGTCGACACGCTCACGGATGGTGCGGAAGTCCTCATCGGTGGGCAACTTGCCGGTGACCAGGAAGATCACCCGACGGCCGACCTCGACGGCGTGGTCGGCGAACCGCTCGTAGTAGCGACCGAGCAGGGTGACGTCGACGGCAGCTGCGACCCCGTGAGCCCACTCGCGGTCCATGAGCACGGTGAACAGGTGACGATGGAGATCGTCCATCGCCTCGTCCTCCTCGTGCAACCGCGCAGCACGCTCGGGATCGCGGGTTTCCAGAATCTCCCGGGTGGCAGCGCCGAGCAGCACCGCAATGCGCCCCATCTCGGCGAAGTAGCCCTTGACCTCGTCGGGGAGAACGTGCTTCGGATGCCGACGCCGCGTCGCCTTCGCGATGTGCAGGGCCAGCGCTCCCATCCGATCGATGTCCGCGACGATCTGGATACCGCTGACCACGGCCCGCAGATCGCCCGCGACGGGTCCCTGCAGTGCCAGCAGAGCGAATGCCCTCTCCTCGCAGACCGCCCCGAGATCGGTGATCTTGTCGTGGTCCTCGATCACCTGTTCGGCAACAGCGAGATCTGCTTGGAGCAGGGCTTGGGTGGCCCGCTCCATCGCGAGCCCCGCGAGACCTGCCATTTCGCCCAGCAGATCTCCGAGTTCTACCATCTGTTCGTTATAAGCGACGCGCATAATTCCACAGACTACGGTGCGTAGAGGTCGAGTTCACGAGCACCGGATGAACCGGAGGTGAACGGGAGTCTGCGAGGCCGCTCAGCTGCAGAGGTCGTCGCCGGCGTTGGTGATGGACAGGTCGGTCGGAAGCGTGACGGAGTCCGCTGTCGCGGAGACCACCTCGACCGGTTCGAGCACGGTTCCGGCCGGGGTCGGATACGCCACGGTCTCGTCGAAATTGGAGCCGAGAACGATCTCGATGATGCTGCCCAGGTCGGCACCGGCCGTTTCCTGGAGTACCGCGCCCGGAAACGCCGAGGCCACGGTCGCGGCTTCGGCTTCCTGCCCCGGCGCGAAGCGGATCACCGTCTGGGTACTGTTACCCGAGTAGTTTCCGACGGCGTACACCGCGAAGCCGTACGCGCCGACGGATTCGGCGACCCGCGCTGCCAGACCGGAGACCCCGGACGCATTCGAGACCTGCACTGCCACGGTCGACGGTTCCACGGCAACCAGTGAGGGCAGAGTGTCCACCGGAGCGGCCGCCGGTGTTTTCGCCGGCTCCGACGAGTCGGGCACTTGCCGTTTCTCGCCGGGCAACGGCAGGTCGTCGATGATGGCGGTGAAGATCGCTTCGATGTCGTCGAGCCGGGGGATCTCGTTGCCCCAGTCGTTGGTACCCGCAGTGGGAACGGTGAGGAACGTGACGGCGCCTGCGTCGACATTCTGCAGCGAGCGCCCCAGTTTGACGAGCGACTCGGTGTTGACGTTCTCCACGAACGTTGCCCGGGTGAAGGCATTGATGAAACCGTTGAGTTTGCCGGGATCGAACAGCACCCGGTTCGAGAGCGCGGAACGGAGCAGCGACGACAAGAATTTCTGCTGACGGGTGATCCGGCCGTAGTCGCCGTTGCCCTCGCTCTCGACCTTGCGGGCCCGCACGTAGTCCAGAGCGCGACGGCCGTCGAGCACGTGGGTGCCGGGAGTGTCGATCAGGGCGCCGAGTTCACCGTCGATCAGCGGGGTAGGCGTACACACCTCGACGCCGCCGATCTCTTCGACCATCGATTCGAAGCCCGCGAAGTCGACGCCGACGAAGTGGCCGATCTTCATCCCGGACATTTTCTGGATCACTTTGACCAGGCATTTCGGCCCGCCCAAGGCGTAGGTGGCGTTGAGTTTGTCGCCGTCGGCGGCAGGGAAGAGCTCGGAGCTGTAGTCGCCGGTCGTACTGTCCCACCCGCGGCACACCGGGCGTTCCACATCCAGGTCGCGCGGGAAGGACACGGCAACGACCCGACTGCGGTCGGCGGGAATATTGACGAGGATGACTGTGTCGGCGCGGGCGCCTTCGGCGTCCGCGACGGTCCCGGCACCGATCGCGCCGCTGGCTCCGGCGCGGGTGTCGGTGCCGATGATCAGGTACGTTTCGTCGCCGGTCTGCCCCACGGGGTCGACGATGTCGGTCGATTCGGTGTCGAGTGCCGCGATCTGGGCGAAGCCCGCCTCGGTGGATCGCACATAACCCCAGATGGCCCCGGTGCCGAGCAGGGCGAGGACCGATACGACGGCGACGAACGTGCGTCCGGCAATCTTCATCTTGCGCCGGCGCCGACGCTTGCTGAGCGCGAGACGGCTCAGCCCGTCGGTGCCGACCGCCTTGGGGCCGACCTCGTGGCCTTCTGGGCTACGCGGGTCGGGACCCGGTTCGGACGGCGGCACCGAGGACGCGGGAGCCGAGAATGCGGAAGCCGAGGACGCGGCTGCGGGGGAGCCGACGGCAGGGGACTCGACGGCGGGAGGCTTTGCGGCGGGTGGCCCGACAGCGGGGAGCTGCTCGGTCGGGTCGTCGACGCCCGGGTGGGGGGCCGCCGCCTTGCGGCCGCGATTCTGCGGCCCCGCCGTCCGCGGCTGCTGCGGCGGTGGCTGCGGAGCGGGGCTGCGAGGATGCGCCGGCGGAAGTGACGCGGTCGCGGTGCGTGGAGGCGGCACAGGTTGGGGCGCGGGTGGTTGAGGCGCGGGTGGTTGAGGCGCGGGCGGTTCGGGCGTGGGTGCTTCGGGCGGGGGAGGAGGCAACAGCGCCTTACGTCCCACCTTGTTCATCAACTCGGCGACGGTGAGCTGCTCGGGGTTGCTCCCGGAGTCGGCGGAACGGCGGCTGCGACCGCTGTCGGCACGCCGGCTACCGGCGCTGTCGGGCTCGCGATGCGAGACAGGACCGGAATCGCGCTCGGTGTCGCGATACTGGCGACCGGAACGGGATCGACGGTAGTTGCTGTCTGCGATAGGACGTTCCCAGGGAGCGCGACTGTCGGGCGGGCCCGAATCGTGCTCCTCGTCCACCGGACCTTGCCTCTCCGCGGATATTCCGCTGCTGTCGTCTGCCGCACCCGTGCGACCACGCCATGATACTGAGTGCCGGTTCAGAAGTGATGCGGCGTCCACGGGCGCGCCGTCGCGGCGCGATGCCGGCGCGGGAGAAACTCCGACCGCTGGTCAGCCGCCCGAATGCATCATGTCGGCGCCAACCGGCACCAGAGTGTCCTCGGGGTCGTCGAGCCAGCCGTCGGGCAGAGCGACGGAGCTGGGGGAGCCTTGCCGGCCCCGGGGACCCTCGGCGTCCTCGGGGAACGGGACGTCCGGGTCGAGCTTGCCGACCAGAGTGTCGAGTTCGGCGAGCGACGAGACCCGCGCGAGGCCGTTGCGAATGTCCGATCCGGCAGGGAATCCGCGCAGGTACCAGGCGATGTGCTTGCGGACCTCACGCATACCCCGGTCTTCACCGTGATGGTCGGCCAGCAGCGTCGCATGGCGCCGCATGATCCGGGTGACCTCGCCGAGCGTCGGCGGGGTCGGAATCTCCCGTCCGTTCAGTGCGGCGCTGAGTTCGGCGAACAGCCACGGCCTGCCCAGGCAGCCGCGGCCGACGACGACGCCGTCGCACCCGGTCTGCACCATCAGCCGCTCCGCATCGTCGGCAGCGAAGATGTCGCCGTTGCCGAGTACCGGGACGTCGGTCACATGTTCTTTCAACCGGGCGATCTCGGACCAGTCGGCGCTGCCCGAGTAGCGCTGCGCGGCAGTGCGCGCGTGCAACGCGACGGCGGCAGCGCCCTCGGCCGCTGCGATGCGCCCGGCATCGAGATGGGTGTGGTGCTCGTCGTCGATACCGACCCGGAACTTGACGGTCACGGGAATGCCGGTGCCCTCGGTGGCACGGACAGCCGCGGCGACGATCTGGCCGAAGAGCCGACGCTTGTAGGGCAGCGCCGACCCGCCGCCCTTACGGGTGACCTTGGGCACGGGACATCCGAAGTTCAGGTCGATGTGGTCGGCCATGTCTTCGTCGACGATCATCTTCGCCGCCGCGTACGTGGTGTCGGGGTCGACGGTATAGAGCTGCAGCGACCGGGGCGTCTCGGTCGGGCCGAACGTCGTCATGTGAAGCGTCACAGGATGGCGCTCGACGAGCGCGCGGGCGGTCACCATCTCGCACACGTAGAGCCCGGAGGTGCTACCGGCGCGCTCGAGTTCGAGTTCTCGGCACAGCGTACGGAATGCGACGTTGGTCACTCCGGCCATCGGCGCCAGCACCACCGGGCTGGCCAGTTCGAGCGAGCCGATGCGAAGGGAAGACATTTGAACCTCGGAAGTAATGCGGGAGAAGGTGATTCGAGAAGATCTCGGGGTGTCGCACAAAAGAGCTGTGCCCGGTACCGAAGTTGGTACCGGGCACAGGATAACCGGTGCGGGCCGACGTCAGGAAACAGCGCCGGCGCGCTCGAGCTTGGCGGCCTCTCGCGCGAGCGACCTGTCGCGCATCTCCTCGAACTTGACTGCCTGACGTTCCAGTTCTTCGAGGAACGTGCCGAGCCTGTCGAGGGTCTGAGCGCCCGCGCTGCCGAAATCGCGCTCGAAGATTCGCCACTTGCGCAGGACCGGCATCACGACGTCGTCGAGGTGCTGACGCAGATCGTAGATGCCGTGCTTGGCCATGAGCACGCCGTTACGACGGAAGTTCGGCATTCCCGCGCCCGGCATCTGGAAGTTCTCGAGCACCTCGGTGATCGCGTCCAACGTCTGGACCGGGGCGACGTCGAGTGCCGCCTCGCAGATGTTGCGGTAGAAGATCATGTGCAGGTTCTCGTCCGCCGCGATGCGTTGCAGCATCTTGTCGGCGATCGAGTCGTTGCAGGCCAAGCCCGTGTTGCGGTGCGAGACGCGGGTCGCGAGTTCCTGGAACGTCACGTAGGCCACCGAGTGCAGCATGCCCGTCTCGTTGGGCGATCCGAACCCGTTGGTCATGTGCTCGATGCGAGCGTTCTCCAGCTCGACGGGGTCGACGCCGCGCGTGACGACGAGGTAGTCGCGCATGACGATGCCGTGGCGATTCTCCTCGGCGGTCCACCGGCCCACCCACGTTCCCCACGCGCCGTCGCGGGTGAAGGCCTCCGCGATCTCACGATGGTAGGAGGGCAGGTTGTCCTCGGTGAGGAGGTTCGTGATCATCGCGGCCTTGGCGACCTCGTCGAGCTTCGACTGCTCGGGTTCCCAGTCGACGCCACCCATCGCAGCGAAGTTGCGGCCTTCGTCCCACGGCACGTAATCGTGAGGATGCCAGGTCTTCGCCATCGAGAGGTGCCGGTTGACGTTTGCCTCCGCCACGGGCTCCAGCTCGCGCAGCAGCTCCAGTTGAGTCAGGACTCGCGTCATTCCTTCGTACCCTCCGCATGGTGTCGTGTGCGTCGTTCGTGTGCACGGTCGTTACAACTGCATGTTCGTTACAACCGCACGGTCGTTGAGATTGCACGGTCGCTGCAACTGCACGACCAGTATTCGAGGAGATCCGACAGTCTTCCAGTGCCGAAGTGCTCTTGATCGTGTGTGCTCCGGCAAGCCTACGGGTCCGTAGGGTGCCGACCTAGCATTCTGTCATTCGATACAGGTAGGTGCCGCCGACCGGAAAGCAAAGGTGTCGTCTCTCACAGCCGTTCGGCGACACGCTACCCGGAGACCGCTCCCCGGGAACTGCTGTCCGGGTCAGCGTCGTCCGCCGCCCAGGAGACCGCCGAGAAGGCCACCGAGGCCACCGCCGGAGTTGCCGCCCAGCACACTTCCGAGTACGTCGCCCAATCCGCCCCCGGCGTTACCCGAACCGTTGCCGGCGCCCTTCATCAGATCTCCGAGGAGGTCTCCGAGACCGCCTCCGGAGGCCGGCGCAGCGCTCGGTGAGGACGCCGCGTTGCCACCGGTGATCTGCTTCGCGAGGTAGGAGAGCACGATCGGGGCGAGGATCGGCAGGAGTTTCGCGATGAGGTCGTTGCCGCCGGTGCCATCGACCGAACCCAGAGTGCTGATCACCTGGTCCTTGTTGGCTCCGAACACGTTGGACACGATCTTGCCGCCGTCTGCGGTGTCCACGGCGTCGACATCGACGCCGCCGTCGAGCAGGTCCGAGTTCGAGTGGTTGTTCAATGCAGACATCAGAGATGCGGCACCGTCGGGGTTCTTCGCGTTCGCGTCGAGCCCTCCCACGAGGGTCGGCAGCGCCGCCCGGATCGCGGTTTGTGCGGTCTGTCGGTCGACGCCGAGTCGCGCTGCGACCTGGTCGACGGGGACTTGGGAGACGAGTTCGTCGAGGTTGGCCATGTGCACCTGTCCGATCGGGGGTGTCGCGTTCGTGCACACCCGGTGCCGCAGAGCGTAACCATCACGCCACCGGCCGAGTCGCAGCCGTCGGGCGCGCGTGCCGTCAGCCGAGTGCTGCCTGTCCCGACTGTCGGCGAAGACCGATGAGGCAGCACAACAGTGCTACGGCCACACCACTGAGCAGCAGCACGAATCCGTTCTGGTTGGTGAGTACCGTGCTGTGGTTGAGCTGCACATAGTCGCCCTGCGCCTGGAAGATCCGCACACCGAGCACCACGACGGCGGTGAGACCGACGAGCGTTCCGGCCCATCCGGTGACGATCGAATCGAACAGTGCGGCGAGCAGCAACAGCACGGAGGCCGCGGCGAGCGGAACAGCGAGCGATTCGTGGAGGGGCAGGCCGGCCACCGCGACCCCGCCGAGTTCACCGCCCGGGAATCCGTCGCGTAACCCCACGAGCGGGATCTCGGTGGGCCGGATGCCGCCGACCACGGGAAGTACCGTGCCGATACCCACCGCGACGGCGGCCAGGAACAGACCCAGGTCCACGAAGCTGCGCATGTTCCTCCCACCCTGTCGATGCACGCCGTTCGATGCCATCGTGTCGGTGTCGTCCGTCTCGGGGTTTCCTGTACCGGGTCTCCGGCACCGATTCCCCGTCCGCGACATCACCGTCCGCGACATCACCGTAACCAACATTTCATCCGCTTACCGGGTGAAGAACGGGCGAATGAATTCGCGTCGAGGCCATCGCGCGGTACGTACGCTGAAGATCAATTGCTGCGCTGGCAGTACACCGACGCTGTGCGATACGAGTGGAAAGGTTCCCGAAATGTCGGACGCCGAGATGCAACGGGAGACGACACGGACAGGAATGCCGCCGTTGGCGAAGCGCGCGATCGGTGCGGTGGTTGCGGTGCTCGTTGTCGTCATCGCATATTTCGTGCTCGCCGCATTCGTACCGCGATGGTGGGCACAGCGAATCGCCGGGCTGGCGGAAGGCGGAATCAGCCGCGGCATCCTCTGGGGCCTGGTGTTCGGAGTCTTGTGCACCGCGGTCCCGCTCGTGCTGCTGGCGTGGACCTGGCAGGTGCGCGGGTGGCGATTCCACCGCGGACTGCAGGTGCCTCTTTCGATAATTGCCCTGCTCGTAGCTGTTCCGAATCTGATGACGTTGAGCATCGTGCTCGGCAATGGAAACGCCGCGCACGCCGGCGAACGAATCCTGGACGTCGATGCGCCGGGCTTCCGAGGGGCATCCCTGGTCGGCGCGATAATCGGGGTGCTGGTATTCGTGCTCTTTCTGGTCGGCGTCGCCCGTTACCGCAAACGCGGCCGCGATCTACGCCGAGCGCGCGGCGAGCTCGAACGGCAGAGGATCGAGGACGAGCGGATCGAGGAGGAACGAATCGAGAGGGAACGGCTCGAACACCGAGGGCCCGGGGAAGGTTCCCCGGGTGCGCCGATCTGACGTCGATCCGGAAATGTGGTGCCCCCAGCAGGGCTCGAACCTGCGACCTGCGGATTAAAAGTCCGTAGCTCTACCAACTGAGCTATAGGGGCGTGGGCGCACAGTTTAACCACACTTTGTCGCCCGATGGTATCGGAGGTCTCCAACCGCTTGAAAGGCTCGGGGGCACACCCCCTGCTTCGCACCCGAGCCGCGCAAATCATACCACTCGGTGTGTTCTGGGAACAGTGCCAGGGCCGGCGCCCGGCCGGAATCTCTTCCGCGACGCGCTCGGACTAGAATTGCCTGCCAAGGGGGTCACGTGTTGGATTCCGGAAGGCGCACCTCCCATATGCCACGTCAACAGGAACGTGCCCGACGCACGCGAGCCGCGATCGTCGAGGCGGCAGCTGTCGAGTTCTCGAAACGCGGTTATTCGGCCGCGTCGATCAACGCGATCCTCGAGCACTCGAATGCCACCAAGGGTGCGATGTACTTCCACTTCACCTCCAAGGAAGAGCTCGCCAGGGCGGTGCTCGACGAAGGACTGGAGCGTTACCGCGCGATCGTGGACCGGTGGCAGGATGTGCCCGGACTCGACCCGTTCGAGCGTCTGCACGGATTGATCGGCGACCTCGCTCACTCGCTCCACAACGACGTCATCGTCGCGGCCGAGTTCAAACTCGTCTCCGAACCCGAGTTCGCTGCCGAATCGCGAGTGCGCGGAAGCACCGTGTGGGGCCGAGGCGGGTACCACCTCGCACAGGAGGCGCAGCAGCTCGGATTGTTCCGCCCCGGGGTCGACCTGCGCCGGTTCGTCGAGGCGGTCGCGTCGTCGCTGGCCGGTCAGCGCTATCTCGCCGACCTGACCTCGCCCGAAGAGGATGTGGGCCGCCGATTCGAGGCATGCCTCGAAGTGCCGCTCGAGGCGATGGCGTCGCAGGAGTGGCTGGAACGGTGGCGCGAGCGCGGCTGGCCGCCGCGGCCCGACTTCTCGGATACGCCGCAGCCCGTCAACGCTCCTGAATAGACGGTATGACCTGGCGATTTGTTATTCGCCGAGGCGGTGTCCTAAGCTATCCAAGCTCCCAACGGAACGCCAAAACCCGTTGAGGGTGCGTGCCGGAGAAATCCGGTCGGGCCCCCTTCGTCTAGCGGCCTAGGACGCCGCCCTTTCAAGGCGGTAGCGCGGGTTCGAATCCCGTAGGGGGTACGCTTCGAGTCGATCGAAGTGTGCAGTACCTTTGATCAGAGCAGCTTTTGATCAGAGCGGTTCTCGATCAGAACTGAATACAGCATGGCCCTGTGGCGCAGTTGGTTAGCGCGCCGCCCTGTCACGGCGGAGGTCGCGGGTTCGAGTCCCGTCAGGGTCGCAGATGTATCGATCGGCATTCGGTTCGGGTGCCGTCCGGCCAGGTAGCTCAGTTGGTACGAGCGTCCGCCTGAAAAGCGGAAGGTCGCCGGTTCGATCCCGGCCCTGGCCACCGAGGCTGTTCGTACAGCCATCACAATTCTATATTTGGACCCACCGCATGCGGTGGGTTCTGCTGTGGGAGTCCCCCGGGGTTCTTGCATGGCCCTGTAGCGCAGTTGGTTAGCGCGCCGCCCTGTCACGGCGGAGGTCGCGGGTTCGAGTCCCGTCAGGGTCGCTTTACGGCGAAGGCCCGGTATCGCATCGATACGGGGCCTTCGCCGTCTTGTGTCCGGGTGTTTTCCGGAAACGGGTGCGTCGCCGAGATGCGACACGTCGTGAGGCCGCTATCGTGACGGAAAGAAACGTGTTCTAGGGTGTGCTCTACGCAACCCGAATGGACAGCTGTCCGAACGATCCCGAGGTGAGATGTGCGCATAGCTCTGTTGTCGTACCGGAGCAAGCCGCACTGCGGGGGTCAGGGCGTGTACGTCCGCCACCTCAGCCGTGAACTCGCCGCCCAGGGCCACACCGTCGAGGTGTTTTCCGGTCAGCCGTACCCCGAGCTCGATCCCGGAGTGGCGCTGACGAAGGTCCCGAGTCTCGATCTCTACCGTGACGACGATCCCTTCCGGACCCCGCGCCCCGGCGAGTATCGCGACGCGATCGATGTGCTCGAGGTTGCCACGATGTGGACGGCCGGCTTCCCTGAGCCGCGCACGTTCAGCCTGCGGGCGGCGCGACTGCTGCGCGAGCGCCTCGCCGATTTCGACGTCGTGCACGACAACCAGAGTCTCGGGTCCGGGCTGAGTCCGATCGCCCCGAACCACCCCCAGGGGGTCACGATCCATCATCCGATCACCCGCGACCGCGAACTCGACCTCGCCTCGGCGCCGAACCTGCGGCGCAGGCTCACGCTGCGCCGTTGGTACGGCTTCCTGGGCATGCAGAAGCGGGTCGCCCGTCGCATTCCGGTCCTGCTCACCGTCTCGGAGAACTCCGCACAGGACATTCGGACCGCCTTCGGGATCGAACAGGATCGTCTCCACACGATTCCGCTCGGTGTCGACACCGAGCTGTTCGCTCCGTCCACGACCCCGCGCGTTCCGGGGCGCATCGTGTGTGTTGCGAGCGCCGACGCACCGCTCAAGGGCGTGCCGACTCTGCTCGAGGCAGTCGCGAAGCTCCGCACCGAGCGGGAGGTCGAGCTTGTCCTCGTCTCGAAACTCGCGCCGGGAGGAATCACGGAGCGGTTGATCGACGAACTCGCCATCGGCGACGTCGTGCGGACCGTGTCGGGCATCGACGACACCGAACTGGCCGGATTGCTCGCGTCCGCCGAGATCGCGTCCGTGCCCTCGCTGTACGAGGGCTTCTCGCTGCCGGCCGTCGAAGCGATGGCGTGCGGTACACCGCTCGTCGCGAGTCGCGCCGGCGCGATTCCCGAAGTGGTGGGGGACGCCGGTGTGCTGGTGCCCGCCGGCGACGCCGAGCAGCTCGCCGCCGCGTTGGGTGAGCTCTTCGACGACCCCGGCCGGCGCGCGCGGTTGGGTGAGTCGGCACGTCGACGCGTACTGGACAACTTCAGCTGGGCAGCGGTGGCCGTGCAGACCGCCTGCATCTACGAGAAGGCGATCGCCGCGCACGCAGGAAGGACGAACTGATGCTCACTGTCGACTTCGACCGTCTCGGGGTCGAGCCCGGCGCTCGCGCGATCGACATCGGTGCCGGCGCAGGCCGACACTCCTTCGAGCTCTACCGGCGCGGCGCCGACGTGATCGCGTTCGATCAGAGTGCGGACGACATGAAGGCGGTCGCCGACATGTTCGTTGCGATGGAACTCGAGGGGCAGGTGCCCGAGGGGGCGCTGGCCCGCGCCGAGGTGGGCGACGCGCTGGCGCTGCCGTACCCGGACGCCGCGTTCGACGTCGTGCTGATTTCCGAAGTGCTCGAGCATGTTCCGCAGGACGATCGGGCGATTGCCGAAGTGGTGCGGGTGCTCAAGCCCGGCGGTGTCGCGGCGGTGACGGTGCCTCGCTGGTTCCCCGAGAAGGTCTGCTGGGCGCTGTCGGACGCCTACCACGAGGTCGAGGGCGGACATGTCCGGATCTACAAGGCCGACGAACTGGCGGCGAAGCTCACGGCCGCGGGCCTCGAGGTGCGTGGTCGCGATTACGCGCACGCGTTGCACGCGCCGTACTGGTGGCTCAAATGTGCGGTGGGAGTCGACAACGACGAAAATCCTTTGGTGAAGGCATATCACCGGCTGCTGGTATGGGATCTGATGAAGGGGCCGTGGCAGACGCGCACCGCAGAGAAGCTCCTAGATCCGGTGCTCGGCAAGAGCGTCGTGTTCTACCTTCGGAAACCGGGTGCTTCCGGTGCGGCGCAGTGACAACCGCAGCTCGATGATCCCCTCGGTTCCGGGGATCCTCTCCGAGGAGCAGTGTTTCCGGACCGGCGTCGCGATCGGCCGCATGCAGCAGGCGTCGGGCGCCGTCCCGTGGTTCCCCGGTGGGCACACGGATCCGTGGGACCACATCGAATCGGCGATGGCACTGACGGCTACCGGATTACGTGAGGAAGCGGACGCTGCGTTCGAGTGGTCTCGCCGCACACAGCGGCCGGACGGATCGTGGCCGATACAGTTTCGCGGTGAGAACATCGAGAACGAGGACACCGACAGCAATTTCACGGCGTACATAGCGGTCGGTGTGTGGCACCACCACCTCGTCACCGGAGACCTGGCATTCGCCGTGCACATGTGGCCGACGGTGCGGGCGGCACTCGACCACGTGTTGTCGATGCAGTTGCCGGGTGGGCAGATCGGATGGGCGCGCGGCGTCGGCGGTGCGTTCGAGGAGGCGTTGCTGACGGGATGCGCGAGCATCCATCAGAGCCTGCGATGCGGTATCGAGCTCGCGAATCTCGTCGACGACCCGCAACCGGACTGGGAGGTGGCGCTGTACCGGCTCGGTCATGCGCTGCGCCGTCATCCGGAGGTGTTCACGCCGAAACCCGAATACTCGATGGACTGGTATTACCCGGTTCTCGGTGGTGCGCTCCGGGGTCCCGCCGCGCACCAGCGAATCCAGGACCGATGGTCGGACTTCGTGGTCGACGGTCTCGGGATCCGGTGCGTCGACCACAGGCCGTGGGTGACGGGAGCGGAGACGTGCGAGTTGGTGCTGGCGCTGGACGCACTCGGAAACACCTCTCGCGCACGTGAATTGTTCGCTGCGATGCAGCATCTGCGCGACCCGGACGGATCGTACTGGACGGGCCTGGTCTACGCCGACGGCAAGCGATGGCCGGTCGAGGTGAGCTCGTGGACGAGTGCCACCGTGGTGCTTGCCGCCGACGCGCTGTCGCGCACCACCGGAGGCAACGGGGTGTTTCGCGACGCGGCGGCACCCGCGCACAGACTGGGCGCCGCCGACCGCTGCACCGAACACTGCCCGGTGCTTGTCTAGCGCTCCCCGGGCACAGTGCCGACGACGCCCCCGGTTCGCTCGAGCACACGCAGCGACCCGGTCACCGACACTTCGGTGAATTCCCCGCTTTCCATTGCGCGGCAGTAGATTTCGTACGGGGGGCGACCGCCGTCCTTCGGGTCGGGGAACACGTCGTGGATCACGAGCGCACCGCCGACCTGCACCCACGGCGCCCAGCCCGCGTAGTCGGCCCGGGCCGCTTCGCTGCTGTGTCCGCCGTCGATGAACGCGAACGTGAGCGGGGTGCGCCAGAACGCCGCGACCTGGGGTGAACTGCCGACGATCGCCACGACGTGGGATTCGAGATCCGCGTCGGCGAGTGTGTGCCGCAGTCTGCCGACGGTGTCGAGCCGCCCGGTGTGTGGGTCGACGAGCGTGGAGTCGTGGTATTCCCAGCCGGGCTGGTGTTCTTCGGATCCGTGGTGGTGGTCGATGGTGACAACCGTGCCTCCGGTCGCCTTCGCCGCTTCACCGAGGTAGACGGTGGAGCGACCACAGTACGTACCGATTTCGACTCCGACCCCGTCGGCGAGGTAGCGTACGGCCGCGTCGTGCAGTGCGGTGCCTTCGTCGAGTGGCATGAAACCCGGTGTGGCTTCCGCCAGTTCGATCGCCTCGCGAGAGAGGGTGGAGCGGGTCATCGGTAATCTCCGTTCGCTTCGGGACTGCGGTCTTCGCTGCGTCACCCTACCGAGCGCACCTCATGCCGGAGTGTTCCAGCCGGGATTGGCCGGGAGGTGTGCGAATCGTCCCCTGTCGCGGATCGTCTGCCATGCCGGAAGCACGGGCGCGAGTTCGGCCGGGGTGGCGCCGTGCAGAATCACGCTGTCGGCACCGGCCTCGAACTGGTCGGCGATGCGGGTGGCGCACCGCTCGGCGCTGCCGGTGGCGGACGCCTCGAGCCACGCCGCGGGCAGCAGCGACCGGATGTGCTCGAGCACCTCGGCGGTCCCGGCGGCGTCGAACGCGCCGCGATGGTCGTGCACGACGGGATCGGCCCGGAATCGATCGAGAACCGAGCTGTCCCAGCCGTTCGCGCGCACGAGTACGTCGCCGTAGCCCTGCAGGTAGGTTGCGAGCCGGCCCACGAGTTTGCGGGTGCGCATCTCTTCGGGCACGGAGTTCTCGACGGTGGCCAGGACCGCCCAGATCCGAACGGACGCGGGATCGCGCCCGGCGGCGACGGCGGCGTCGCGCACGGTCTTCACGGCCCGCGTGAGCGTCGCATCCGAGAAGAAGGGATGCAGCACGACACCGTCGGCGATCCGCCCGGCGAGTTCGAGGGTTCGGTCGCCCAGGGCGACCATGAGGATCGGGATGCGGTCGGTGCCCTCGGCCGTGCGGCTCAGGTAAGGAAAGCTTCCGGCTGGGCCGTCGTGGGCGGTGACGGCGTCGCCGCGCCAGAGGGTGCGGTAGATCTCCACCGCGTCCTCGAGCCGCGCCGACGTGACCCGTGGCAGTCCCATGAGATCGAAGAGGACATCGAAACCGCGTCCGAGACCGAGTGCGTACCGGCCGTCGCTGAGCCGGTGCAGCGTGGTGGCCATCGTCGCGGTCACCCGCGGATGGCGGGTGTTCGGGTTGGTGGCCGCGGTGCCGATTCCGATCGACTCGCTCACCGCAGCGGCCGCACCGGCGAGCGCGGCCGCGTCCTTCGCGTCGAACCGTTCGGACAGGAATACCGCCCCGAGCCCGAGCCGCTCGGCGAGGCGCACCTCGTCGAGCAAATCGCGTGGATTCGGAGCATGGCCGGCGAGACCGTAGAACCCGAGTTCGGGGAACCCCCGCTCGGGACCGGGCCCGCTCACGAACGGGCTGCTGCGCGTCGTTTCTGCAGCACGCTGCCGATCGTCGAATCGAGCTTGGTGCCGAGCGGCCAGCCCACGTAGTGGCACAGGAACAGGGCGATCTCCTGCAGCTGTTCCTCGTCGAGTTCCTCGTTGTGCAGCGCGGCGCCGATCTGGATCTCGGCGACGTCGGTCAGGCCCTGCGCGGTGAGTGCCCCGAGCAGCAGCAGACGCCGGTCACGGATGCTCAGCCCCGGCCGAGACCAGATGTCGGCGAACAGGTGATCGGCGGTGACGGCGAAGTGCGCGCCCGGCCCGTCCTGCATGTCCCAGCCGTAGACCTTCGACATCATGTCCAGTCCGCGCTGTCGTTTGTCGTCGGTCATGCGTGCTCCTTCTGGCCGTGTGGTGAACGGCTGCGTGGTGAACGGCTGCGCGCGGTGTCGCCGCTACCCACCCCCAGGCCGGGTCCGAGATCGGTCAGTGCGCGTGTCGCGAGCGGCAGCGCGACACCGAGACGTTCGCCGAGGTCCAGCGCGAGCGTGAGGTCCTTCTCGCCCAGCGCGCGGACGTGCGAGAAGACCGGGAACCACCCGTCGTCCGGGTCGAGCGGAGAAGTGTTGTCGCGCCACATGATCGCCCCGGCCCCGCCTGTGATCGCGTCGGTATGGCGGACGACCTTGCCGAGTTCGGTGATGTCGAGTCCCGCTGCCTCGGCGAGACGCTGCGCTTCGGTGGCGGCGGTGAACGAGATGAAGTGCAGCAGATTCCGGGCCAGCTTCATGCGTGTTCCGGCGCCGACCGGCCCTGCGTGCACGATGAGTTCGGCCCAGGTGCCGAACGGCTCGAGAACCTTGGCGAACGCCTCGTCGGTTGCGCCCACCATGACCGCGAGGGTGCCGTTCTTCGCTCCGGGAGCGCCGCCGCTGATGGGCGCATCCACGAGTTCGACGCCGTGTTCGGCGCAGCGGGCGGCAAGATCGACGGCGGTGGTGTCGGCGATCGTCGAGTGGATCGCGATCACGGTCCCCGGTTGCGCGGTGGACAGCAGACCGTCGGGGCCCGCGACGACGTCCTCGACCTGGGCATCGTCGAGCACGGTCACCGAGACGAGGGTGCAGGTCTGTGCGAGTTCCGCCGGCGACGCCGCCCCCGATGCGCCCGCGTCGGTGAACGGGGCGACCGCTTCGGGTCGGGTATCGAAGACGGTCAGCCCTCCAGGCCGGTCCAGCAGTCTCTTTGCCATCGGTGCACCCATGTTGCCGAGCCCGATGTAACCGATACGGGTGCTTTCGGGTGCGCTCACGAACGGATCACCTGACCCCCGTCGACGTTGAAGATCTGTCCGGTGATCCAGCTCGCCTCGTCGGACAGCAGGAACAGGCACATGCCGACGAGGTCGTCCGGCGTGCCCATCCGCTCGAGCGGAAGATGCGCGACCATGTCGGCGACCATGTTCGCGGGGGTTGTCGTGCGGGTGGCTTCGGTGTCGATCGGACCGGGAGCAATCGCGTTGATGCGGATGTTCGAGCCACCGAGCTCGACGGCGAGCTGCTGCGTCAATCCGTTGACGCCCACCTTGGCGAGGCCGTAGAAACCCGAGTACACCCACGCGGCGGTGGACGACTGGTTGACGATCGACCCGCCGTTGCTCGTCATGTGCGGCCACACCGCACGGGTGACGTTGAGCGCGCCGTCGAGATTCACGCTCATGAATTTCTTGTAGTAGTCCCACGGCACGGTGAGCAGCAGGTCGAGTTTCATGCCGCCGTAGATCGCGGCGTTGTTGACCAGGTGGTCGATGCCGCCGTAGGTGTCGACGGTGGAGGCGGCCAGAGCCTGCGCCGACTCCGGATCGGAGACGTCGACGGAAGTGAATGTCGCGGAACCGCCGTCGGCGACGATCTGCTTGGCAACCTGTTCGCCGAGTTCGGCGTTGAGGTCGGCGACCACCACGTTTGCGCCCTCGGCCGCGAGCGCACGGGCGTACGCCTCACCGATACCCCGGGCGGCTCCGGTGACGATGGCGGTCCGGTCGGTGAATCTTCCCATTTGCGTGGTCCTTTCGGATTCGGTGCTCGGCCGGACGGTCAGTGCGCGGGTTCGGCGACGAGCTTGGTCTCCAGATACTCTTCGAAACCGGCGACGCCCATCTCGCGGCCGATGCCGGACTGCTTGTAGCCACCGAACGGGGCATCGGCCGCGTACCAGATACCGCCGTTGACGCCGAGCGTGCCGGTGCGCACCCCCGCGACGACGTGTGCGATGCGGTCGGGGTCGGTGCCGTACACGGCACCGGACAACCCGTACGGGGAGTCGTTGGCGATCCGGATCGCGTCGTCGTCACCATCGTGAGGAAGGATCACCAGCACGGGACCGAAGATCTCCTCCTGTGCGACACGGGCGGAATCGGGCACGCCGGAGATCAGCGTCGGCTCGACGAAGAAGCCGTGGTCGTGCTCGGCCGGCCGGCCGCCGCCGACCACGATCGTGCCGCCCTCCTCGGCAGCGAGGCGGATGTATCCCTCGACGCGTTCGCGCTGACGCGCGGAGATCAGCGGTCCACAGACGGTTCCGGGGTCGCGTGGGTCGCCGGGGCGCAGCCCGCGCATCGTCTCGGCGGTGATCTCGACGGCCTCGTCGTAGCGGGCGCGGGGGACAACCAGGCGAGTGGTGATCGCGCAGCCTTGCCCGGCATGGGTGCAGACCATGAACCCTGCCATCGAACATGCTCCCCGAAGGTCGGCATCGTCGAGTACGAGGAAGGCCGACTTGCCGCCGAGTTCGAGAAACACCTTCTTGAGTGACTCGGATGCGGCGCGCATGACCGACCGGCCGGTCGCGGTGGAACCGGTGAACGAGATCAGGTCGACGCGGGGGTCCTCGGCCAGCTGGGCGCCGATACCGTGATCGCTGGAAGTGACGATGTTGAGCACGCCGGGTGGAATATCGGTCTCTTCGGCCGCGACCTTGCCCACCAGGGCGGCACACCACGGGGTGTCGGGAGCGGGTTTGAGCACCACGGTGTTGCCTGCGGCGAGTGCGGGACCGATCTTCGCGAAGTTGATCTGGTGCGGGAAGTTCCACGGGGTGATTGCGCCGACGACGCCCGTCGCCTCTTTGAGGAGGTAGCGGTGGGTCGGTATTCCCATCGGGGAGGCGTTGCCGAGATCTTCTTTCCACGCGTAGCTTTCGGCGAGATCGGCGAACCACAGCAGATCGTCGACGGGGCCCTCGAGGTGTGCTGCGGACGTCAGGAATCGTGGCGCACCGACTTCGGCGATGGTGATCTCGCGCAGTTCCTCGATATGACCGCGCAGCGCATCGCGCAGTTGCCGTAGGCATCGGGCGCGGAAGGCGTGATCGCGGGACCAGCCGGTTTCGTCGAACGCGCGGCGTGCCGCATCGATTGCGGCGTCCATGTCGGCCGAGGTGGCGTCGGCAGCGTAGCCGAGTAGTTCCTCCGTGCTGGGATCGAAGATCTCGAACGTGCCGCCGCTGCCGGGGACGAGCTTTCCGTCGATCAGAAGTGCCGAGCTGTCGGTCGGGCGAAGTGGCATCAGATGTTCCCTCTGTTCTGGACAGGTGTCTGGACTATAGTTCGGGCAGTTGTGTGATTGCAATGGTGCGAACGGGGGAGCTTATGGCCGAGGCGAATTCGGAAACTCCGGAGGGACGTGGCGCCCTGTCGGAACGTGCGGCGATCGTGACCGGATCCAGCCGGGGTATCGGGCGCGCGGTCGCGCAGGCCCTGGCCGCACACGGTGCGGGTGTCGTGGTCAACGGGCGCGAGGCCGCCGCGGTGGACGCGGTCGTCTCCGAGATCGCGGACGCGGGCGGGCGCGCGGTCGGTGTGGTGGGCTCGACCGCCGAAACCGGCGTGGCGGAACAGCTCCTCGACACGGCTCTGGCCACGTTCGGCTCGCTCGACGCTCTGATCAACTGCGCGGGCACGGCGGAACCACCCGGCTCGTCGATCCTGACGGTCACCGACGAGCAATGGCACGAGCTGATCGATGCGCACCTCACGGGAACATTTCGCACGTGCCGGGTGGTGGCTCCCCATTTCGTCGCGTCCGGGGGTGGCGCCATCGTCAACACCGGGTCGTTCGCGTTCCTCGGCGACTACGGCGGCAGCGGGTATCCGGCGGGGAAGGGGGCTGTCAACAGTCTGACGATGGCGATCGCCGCGGAACTACGTGAATACGGCGTGCGTGCCAACGTGGTGTGTCCGGGCGCCCGTACGCGGCTGTCGACCGGTGCTGATTACCTGCAGCACATCGAGAGCCTGCACGAGCGTGGGCTGCTCGACGACGTCACCTATCAGGGATCGCTGAATCCGGCTCCCCCACAGTATGTTGCGCAGTTCTACACGTATCTGGCGAGCGATCTCTCGACGGTGACCGGCGCCATCTTCGCGGCCTCCGGTTGCTTCGTGGGACGCTTCGACAAGCAGTCGCCGTCCTTGCTCGCGTGGCGCGACCACGACAGCGCGCCGCCGTGGACCTTGCCGGAATTGGCCGGGATCGTCGAGGGTGCCGTTTCGGGCGACGGGTCGGCTGCCGGGTAGTCAGCCGGTTCGAGCGCGGTCCACGGGAAGATCCGCCAGCACGCCGCGGACCACCGTTTCGTAGATGCGGTCGAGGTCGAGTTCGTTGCCGAGGAAGCCGCTGCCTTCGAGGATTGCGAATCCGTGCAGAGCCGAGAACATGCCGATCGTGGTCTCGAGTGTCTGTTCCTCCGGCACGCCGCACGAGGTGAGCATCGCGCTGAGCGCGACATTCGCGTCCAGTGCCGAGGCGACCAGCGCGTCGCGGTCGACAGGTGCGGTGGTCAGCGCCTGGTACCTCCGCGGATGCGTCGTAGCCCAGGCGCGGTGCGCGTCGAGCAGCGCACGCAATCCGTCGATGCCGCTGCGGCCCATGGCGACTTCGCGCAGGTGCCGACCGAGTTCCGTCATGGCGCGGACCTGGACAGCGGCACGCACGTCGTCGAGTCCGCGGACGTGGTTGTAGAGCGAGGCCGCCACGATCCCCAGCCGGGCCGACAGGGTGCTCATCGTGAGCTGTTCCCAGCCCAGTTCGTCCACCGTTCCGAGTGCTGCGTCGACCACCTTGTCCCGCGTGAGGGTGCGCCGCCGGATCGGCCGGGAGTTGTCGCGTGTCATGAAGTCATTCTAATTGGGTTCCATTCTTAACGAAGGTCTGTAGTTTGAAGACGAAGGCCATTCGTAAACGACCCATGGGGCGCGCTCATGACCACATCCCGCATCGATCTCCGGAACCCGGATCTCTATACCGAGGGAGTTCCCCACGACTACTTCGCCGAGCTGCGCCGGAGCTGTCCCGTCCACCGTCACCCCGAAGCCGGATACTGGGCGGTGACCAAGCACGCCGATGTCATCGCCGTCTCCCGCGACAGCGCGCAGTTCTCGTCGGCGCTGGGCACCACGCAGATCGACGACTTCGACGAGCAGACCCGCCTGAAACAGGCCGCGATGCTCATCAACCTCGATCCGCCGGACCACACCCGCCTGCGCAGGCTCGTCAGCCGTGGATTCACCCCGCGCATGGTCAAGAGTCTCGAGGCGCACATCCGCGACGTGTGCGACAGGATCGTCGACGACCTGGTCGCCGCCGGTCGCGGCGGCGTCGTCGATTTCGTGCCGACCGCGGCGGCGCCGCTACCGCTCGAGGTCATCGCCGCGCTGCTCGGCGCGCCCGCCGAGGACGTCGGCAGACTCTACGACTGGTCTAACCGGATGATCGGCTGGGACGACCCCGAATACGGCAGTTCCCAGGAGGACGGCGAACTCGCTGCGGCCGAGATCTTCCTGTATGCCAACGCAATAGCGGCGCAGCGTCGCGTCGAGCCGCGGGACGACATCGTCACCGGGCTCGTGCAGCCGGACGAGAACGGCGACACGCTCTCCGAGCTCGAATTCGACATGTTCTTCGTGCTGCTCGTCATCGCGGGCAACGAAACGACACGCAACGCCATCTCGGGCGGCATCCAGGCGTTCATCGACCATCCGGACCAGTGGCGCCGGCTGCAGGAACACCCCGAGCTCATGGAGAGCGCGGTCGAGGAGGTCCTGCGCTGGGTCAGCCCGGTGATGGGGTTCCGCCGCACCCCGACGTGCCCGGCCCGCATCGGCCGGCAGGCGGTCGAGCGGGGAGAGACGGTGATCGTCTACTACCCCAGCGCCAACCGCGACGAAGACGTCTTCGACGATCCGCACACCTTCGACATCGCTCGCGAGCACAACCCGCACGTCGCGTTCGGGGGTACCGGTGCGCACTTCTGTCTCGGTGCGCATCTGGCGCGGCTCGAGCTGAGGTTGATGTTCGAGACTCTCTCGACCCGGCTCGATCGCATCGAGTCCGCCGGCCACCCTCGGCGGCTGCGCTCGAATTTCATCAGCGGCATCAAGGAGATGCCGGTGCGGATCTACCCGCGGGAGGGGTGATTTCGTGCTCCGCACGAGGTCGCACCGTTGCCGGTCGGTGGCAACCGTAGTAATGTCCAGACACGTGTCCAGAAATGTGAATCTCGAATCGACCCGCCGCCGTCTGACGGAACGGCAGGCCGATACCGTGCAACGCCTCACGCAAGCGGCAGTCGAGATCTTGCGCGAAGAGGGATTCGCAGGTCTGACCGTCCGCATGGTTGCCTCGCGCGCCGGTGTCGCCCCGGCCACGGCCTACACCTACTTCTCGTCCAAGGAGCACCTCGTCGCCGAAGTGTTCTGGCGCCGCCTCGCCGCACAGCCCGATACGGAGGCGGTCGATACCGACCGCGCCGACCGTGTCGTCGCGGTGCTCCGCAATATCGCATTGCTCATGGCCGACGAACCGGAATTGGCCGCGGCGGTCACCAGCGCGCTCCTCGGGCAGGACCCCGACGTCGAGCACCTGCGTTCCCGGATCGGACTCGACATCCGGGAGCGGTTGTCCACCGCGCTCGGCGCCGACGCCGACCCGGACGAACTCGAGGCGCTCGAACTGCTCTACGCCGGCGCCCTCGTGCGGGCCGGAATGGGATACGGAACATACGCAAAGCTCGCCGACAGGCTGGAAACGTCTGCCCGACTGTTATTGGAGTGATCCATGATTCAGGCCTCCCCGGAGTCCGCATCGCTCGATCCCCCGACTTTCAATCCCTACGACTACTCGTTTCACGAGGACCCGTACCCGACCTACCGCCGACTGCGTGAGGAATCGCCGCTCTACTACAACCCCGATCTGGGGTTCTGGGCGCTGTCCCGCCACGCCGACGTGGTCGCCGGTTTCCGCGACAACACCCGGCTGTCGAGTGCCAACGGCGTGTCGCTCGATCCGTCGGCGTACGGACCCAACGCCCACAAGGTGATGTCGTTCCTCGCCATGGACGACCCGCGGCACATGCGCATGCGTCAGCTCGTGTCGAAGGGATTCACGCCCCGGCGCGTCGCCGAACTGCAGGACAGGATCCTGGGGCTCACCCTCGAATACCTCGAACCCGCGCTCGAGCTAGGCGAATTCGACTGGATCTCGGAAGTCGCCGGCAAACTGCCGATGGACGTCATCTCCGAACTTATGGGTGTACCGAAGCCCGACCGTGCGGAGGTGCGCCGTCTCGCCGACCTGGTCGTGCACCGCGACGAGGGCGTGCTCGATGTTCCGGTGGCCGCGATGGAAGCGTCGCTGAACCTGGTGGGTTACTACGCGGACATGATCGCCGAGCGCCGCACACGCCCGACCGCCGACCTCACCTCGGCGCTGCTCGACGCCGAGATCGACGGCGACCGCCTCACCGACGACGAGATCATCGGGTTCATGTTCCTCATGGTGGTCGCGGGACACGAGACCACCACCAAACTTCTCGGCAACGCGCTGTACTGGGGAGCGCGGAACAAGGACGAAGTCGCGCGAGTGCTCTCACAGCCGGACCGGGCATCGGACTGGACCGAGGAAACCCTCCGATACGACACGTCGAGTCAGATCGTCGCCCGCACCGCCGCCGAAGACATCGACCTCCACGGCGCCACCATCCGTTCCGGCGACAAGGTGCTGCTGCTCATCGGTTCCGCCAACCGGGATTCCACCGTCTTCGGCGACGCCGACGAGTTCCGCATCGGCCGCAACAGCGCCGCCAAGATCGCGAGTTTCGGTGGCGGAGTCCACTTCTGCCTCGGTGCGCACCTCGCCCGGCTCGAAGCGAATATCGCCCTCGAGGAGTTCGCCCGACGGGTCGCCGACTACGAGGTCGATTTCGGCGGCGCCGAACGGGTCCATTCGACCAATGTCCGCGGCTTCGCAGCCCTGCCACTGAAGGTGACCGAACACCATGCCTAGATTCGCGCCGCACCCCGCCCGCCGTCCGGCGATAGTCAGCGGGGCGTCGTCCGGTATCGGCACCGCGACGGCGTACGCACTCGCCGAGTTGGGCCACCCCGTCGCGCTCGGTGCCCGCCGCGT
>NZ_JAUZMZ010000340.1:0-1960 GCF_036327435.1 Rhodococcus chondri
TCGGCGGCGACGATCGTCGGGGGACTGCGGGACGACGAGAAGCTGCAGCAGATCGCAAAGCCGTTGATCGGCACCCCCCTCGCGGTGCGGGTGCTGCGCCGCGCCCGCGACACCGACCGACTCGACACGGCCCTGTTGCTCGCCGGGTTGGCCGCCGCGACCGCGGGCGATGTCTTCATGATCCGCTCCGACGACGACCGCCGATTGCTGCGCGGCGCCTCGTCGTTCGCGGTCATGCAGGCTGCCTACTCGACGCTGCTGGTGCGTCGCGGTGCCCGTCCGTCGCCTTCGGTTGTCGCGCAGCGCGCCGCCGCGGTGCTGGGGGCGGCCGGTCTGCTCGGCGCGAAGAACCCGTCGGTCGCGGCACCGCTGACCGGTTACGGGACTCTGCTGGCGACCACCGCGACACTTGCCGCGGATCCGGCGCTCGTCCCCGGTGCGCGGCAGGTCGCGCGGATGGTGGTGCCCGGCGCGGACCGCCGCAGCTGGCCGGCCCTCGGCGGGCTCGCGTTCACGGTGTCCGACGGCACCATCGTGCTGCGCCGGACACTGCTGAAGAACGAGACCGCGCGGGCCGCGGCGGAGGGTTTCGTCCTCGTCACGTACGCGGCCGCGCAACTGATGCTCGTCGAGGGCATGCTGGCGCTCGCGCGGCGCGACTGAACCGCGTTTCGACAGGGCGCTGTCTCGACCCACAACGATCGACTATCGACCACGGGCGTGGGGGGCCCCCCACGCCCGTGGAAGAGGTGGTGCTGGTTCAGTTGTCGCTGAAACGGATCATTCTGTGATCCAGAGGTTTTCCGCACGGGGGAAGTACTGGTAGGTCGGTTCCAGACCGCCGACGTTGCCGCGCGTGAGGTAGGCCTGCTCCTGGGTCATCCACGCGACCACCACGTCCTTCTCCGTCAGGAGCCGCAAGGCCTCGACGTATCCGTCGGTGACGACCTCGGGATCCTCGGAGCTGCGGGTCTTGACGAGCGCCGCGTCGACCTCGGGATCGGAGATTCCCGACGTGTTGTCGGAGCCGTTCGAGTGGTATCGAGCGTAGAGCGTGTCGGGATCGAACCATGCTCCGACAGCGTCGTACATCAGATCGAAATCACCCGAACGCAAAGCGGTCTGGCGTGCTGCCGAGTCGAGCGCAACCAACTCGAAGTTGATTCCGTTCAGCCGCTCGACCTGAGCCTTCAGGATCTGCGCTTCCTGCGAGATCATCGGGATACCGGTGATGTAGACGTACCGGACGGTGACCTCGGACTGTCCGGACTCCGCGAGGTAGGCGTCGAGCAGCCGCTGGGCCTCGGCGAGATCCTCGGTGGGCAGCTCGGGCTCGGCCTCGTACAAGAACGCCGTCGGCATCGCCAGCGTCTTGGGTGCCTCCGCCCCCGCGTGCACGGCGTCGTTGATCGCCTGGGTGTCGATCGCGCGTGCGATCGCAGCACGCAGGCCTTGATTCGCGGTCTGGGCGTCGGGGCGGACGTTGTACCGGAACCCGGTGCCCGTCGTCAGATACGGGGTCCGGTTGTCGACCAGTCCCGCATCGATACCGGCTTCCCACGACGACTGTGTCTGCGTGCTGTTCACGTCGATCTCACCGGAGACGACCGCATTGACGCGCTGCTGCTCGTCGGGCACGACCGTGACGACGAGTTCGTCGAGGTAGGGCCGCGGCGAATCCCAGTAGTTCTCGTTACGCACGAGTGTCATCTCGGTACCGCGGGCCCACGAACCGAGGGTGAACGGACCGGCACCGACGGGGTTGTTCACGAAGTCGGCGCCGCGCTCGGTGATCGCCGTAGGCGAGCCGATCATGCCGAAGGTCGTCTGCAGGTCGGTCGGGACCTTGAAGTTCACGTCCGGCAGCGTCACCTTCACGGTCCGGGGGTCGACGACCTGCCACTGCATCTCGGTGGCGACGCGCTGCGCGGTCGAGCGGTTCTGCGGAGCGCGCAGGCGC
>NZ_JAUZMZ010000341.1:0-1916 GCF_036327435.1 Rhodococcus chondri
TGATGCGCACCCCGCTGGGCCCACTGGAATGCACTCTGGCCGACTTCTCACCGCCGACCGGCTCTCCGAACTCGACTTCGAGCTGCCGCTGGCGGGCGGCGACGATCCCGTCGCGGTCACCGTCACCCTCGACGGGGTCGCGACGTTGCTGCGACGGCATCTGGACGCGGACGATCCGATGTTGCCGTACGCCGAACTCGTCCGCACCCTCGAACCCATTCCGTTGCGGGGTTATCTCACCGGCAGCATCGACGCGGTGCTGCGCATCCCCGGACCCCGGTTCGTGGTCGCCGACTACAAGACCAACCGCCTCGCCCAGGGCGAACTGACCACGGCGCACTACACGCGGGAGGCGATGGCCGCGGAAATGCTGCGCGCGCACTACCCGATGCAGGCACTGTTGTATTCCGTTGCGCTACACCGGTATCTGCGGTGGCGGATGCCGGATTACGATCCGGTCGTCCACCTCGGCGGGGTGCAGTACCTGTTCGTTCGCGGCATGGCAGGGCCGGGCAGTCCCGTCGGCAGCGGGGTCTTCGACTGGACCCCGCCGCCCACACTCGTCACCGACCTGTCCGATCTGCTCGCCGGAAGGACCCAGCCGTGACCGAAGCCCGAGTGGCCCAGCGTGGCAAAGGCACCCTGCGCGTCTTCAACGAGGCGGGCGTGCTCGCCGCCGCCGACGTGCACGTCGCGTTGCGGCTCGCCACGCTCGGCGGCGAACCGAGCACCGAGGTGCACCTCGCGACCGCGCTCGCGGTGCGGGCGGTGCGCGCCGGATCGGTGTGCCTCGACCTGACGCGCCTGCGCGACGTGACCGTCGAAGAGGACGAAGACGGGAATCCCGTGGTCGACCCGGCTTCGCTGCCGTGGCCGCACGACGACCACGTCCTCGAGGCGCTGCGCCGCAGTCCGCTCGTCGTCGGGGGCGGCAACGGTGGGCTGCGTCCGCTGCGGCTGGTCGACACCGCCGAGGGGCCACTGCTGTACCTGGACCGCTATTTCCGGCAGGAACAAACCATCCGCCGGGTGCTGGCCGAACGCGCCGACCGGTACCCCGACATCGACGGACAGCGTCTCGTCGAGGGGCTCGACGAACTCTTCCGCGACCAGAACGAGCCCGGCCGCATCGCCCCCGCACCCGATCGGCAACGGGTCGCTGCGGCGCTGGCCGCGACACACCGCACCGCGGTGATCGCGGGTGGACCCGGCACCGGCAAGACCCACACGGTCGCGCGGATCCTGGCGCTGCTCACCCTTCTGCACGGCCCCGGGCTGCGCATCGGCCTGGCCGCGCCGACGGGGAAAGCCGCTGCGCGCCTGCAGGAATCGGTGCGGGAACAAGACGGGAACGGCGCTCTGCCACCTGGTCTGACCGCGATGACGCTGCACCGGATGCTCGGCTGGCAGCGGGGACGCACCCGATTCCGGTATCACGCCGGCAACCACCTGCCGTACGACGTGATCGTCGTCGACGAGACCTCGATGGTGTCGCTGACGATGATGTGCCGGCTGCTCGAGGCGGTGCGCCCCGACACCCGGCTCGTCCTCGTCGGTGACCCCGACCAGCTGGCGTCCGTCGACGCCGGCGCGGTTCTCGCCGACCTGGTGGCGCGTCCGGTCACCGGGCACACGAACCCGGTGTTCGACGGCGTGGCCGGGCGCGATCTCGACGCCTCGGACGACCCGAACGAAGCGGCGTTCAGCCGCCGCGAACGCGACCGGCTGCGTGGCGGGGTGGTGCGGTTGAGTCGCGGCCGGCGCTTCGGCGGCGACATCGCGCGGCTCGCGGTCGCGGTGCGCGACGGCGACGGCGACCTGGTCATGGAAATACTGCGCAGCGGCTCGTCCGCGGTGTCCTTCCACGCGCCCGACGACACGGCTGCGCTGCAGCGCGACCTCGAGAGGTCGGCAGC
>NZ_JAUZMZ010000342.1:0-1855 GCF_036327435.1 Rhodococcus chondri
CAGGTAGGCGATGTGTTCCTGCTCGCCGCCGAGGACGCGGGCGAGCTCGCATTTGTCGTTCTCGACCGTGCCCGCCTGGAGATCACCGACATTCCCGGCTACGACGTGGTCCGGCGCAGCGCCGAAATCACCGTGGACGGACTGGTTCTCGCCGATTCCGACGTGCTCACCCTGGACCGGCAACGCGTGCTCGACATCGCCGCGGCACTGTTCGCGGCCGAAGCGGCCGGTCTCGCCGACTGGGCCACCTCGACCGCCGCGGACTACGCCCGGGTTCGCCGGCAGTTCGGCCGGGTCATCGGTCAGTTCCAGGGCGTCAAGCACAAGGTCGCCCGGATGCTCTGCCTCACCGAGCAGGCCCGCGTGACCGCGTGGGACGCTGCTCGCGCCCTGGGCGAAGACATCTCCCCGGCCGAAGCCTCGCTCGCCGCGGCCGTGGCCGCGGCCGTGGCACCGGAAGCCGCATTCCAGGTCACCAAGGACTGCATCCAGGTGCTCGGCGGCATCGGCTACACCTGGGAGCACGACGCACATCTGTACCTGCGACGCGCACAGTCACTGCGGATCCTCCTGGGCTCCACCGCATCCTGGAAGCGACGTGTCGCGGCCCTCACCATCGACGGCACCCGCCGCGTGCTGGGGATCGACCTGCCGGCCGAGGCCGAGCAGATCCGCGCGGAAATCCGCGCCGAACTCGAGCCCGCCACCCACCTCGTCGGTGCCGAATGCACGACGTACCTCGCCGAGAAGGGCTACACGACACCGCATCTTCCGTCCCCCTGGGGCAAGAGCGCGGACGCTGTCACGCAGCTGGTGATCGCCGAGGAACTTCGCGCCGCGAATCTCGAGCCGCACGACATGATCATCGGCAACTGGGTGGTGCCCACCCTGCTCGCACACGGCAGCGAGGAGCAGGTGCAGCGCCTGGTTCCCGACTCGCTGCGGGGCGACATCGTGTGGTGCCAGCTGTTCTCGGAACCGGGTGCAGGCTCCGACCTGGCAGCGCTGTCCACCAAGGCCACCAAGGTCGAGGGCGGCTGGAAGCTGCAGGGCCAGAAGGTGTGGACATCGATGGCGCTCGACGCGCACTGGGGTATCTGCCTCGCGCGCACCGACGCCGACGTGCCCAAGCACAAGGGCCTGTCGTACTTCCTCATCGACATGAAGAACTCCGAGGGTCTCGACATCCGGCCGCTGCGCGAGATCACCGGCGAGGCACTGTTCAACGAGGTGTTCTTCGACGAGGTGTTCGTCCCCGACGAATGCTTGGTCGGCGAACCCGGCGACGGCTGGAAGCTGGCGCGAACCACCCTGGCCAACGAGCGGGTCTCGCTCTCGCACGACTCGTCGCTCGGGTCCGGCGGCGAGAACCTGCTGTCACTGGCCGAGACGATGCCCGGCGGTCCGGACGACGAACAGCTCACCGTGCTCGGCAAGGTGCTCTGCGACGCCCAGTCCGGCGGACTGATGGGGTTGCGCACCACGCTGCGTTCGCTGACCGGTGGCCAGCCGGGTGCCGAGTCGTCGGTCGCGAAGCTGCTCGGCGTCGAGCACATCCAGCAGGTGTGGGAGATCTCCATGGAGTGGGCCGGCCCGGCGGCGCTCGTGGGCGAGCAGGGGCGTAGGTCGGCGACGCAGATGTTCCTCAACTCCCAGTGCATGTCCATCGCCGGCGGTTCGACGAATGTCCAGTTGAACATCATCGGTGAGCGGATCCTCGGTCTGCCGCGCGATCCCGAACCCGGAAAGTGAGAGCGTGACATGAACCGTACATTTGTCGTCGGCGTCGGCATGTCCAAGTTCGTGAAGATCGAGAGCCGCGACTGGGAGTACCCGGACATGGTCGGCGAGGCGG
>NZ_JAUZMZ010000343.1:0-1852 GCF_036327435.1 Rhodococcus chondri
CGGCCCCCGACCGTGTCGGCGCGCTGCAGCGCGGCCAGTCCCCGCGTGATCTGGGCACGATCCCAGCGGGTGCGATCCTGCTCGGACAGCAGGATCGGCTCGCCGTCCCGGGAGGTGCGGGCACCGAATCTCGATGCCGTGAGTTCCATCAGCGCGACGAGACCGTGCACTTCGGGTTCCCGCGGGACGAGCTGGGCGAGGATGCGCGCGAGTCGGAGCGCTTCGCTGCTCAGGTCGGTGCGCATCCATTCGCTGCCCGTGCTCGCCGCATACCCTTCGTTGAAGATCAGATAGAGCACACCGAGCACCGCGCCGAGACGACTACCGAACTCTTCCCGCGGCGGAACCTCGAAGATCGCCTTCGCGGCGGTCAGGGTCTTCTTGGCGCGAACGATCCGTTGCTGCACGGTGGCCGTCGGGGTCAGGAACGCCTTGGCGATCTCCTCGGTGGTCAATCCGCCCACCACGCGGAGTGTCAGTGCGACCTGCGCCTTCCGGTTCAGGACCGGATGGCACGCGATGAACATCAGGCGAAGCACGTCGTCGTCGATCCGGTCGGGATCCCAGGTGGCGGTGTCGGCGCCGGAACAGCTGTTCTCGAGTTCGCGGGCGAGATACGCGTAGCGATCGTCCTGTCGCGCGAGTCGCCGCCACCCGTCGATCGCGCGCCGGGTGGCGACGGTCGTGAGCCACCCCGCAGGATTGCGCGGAATACCCGAGGCGGGCCACTGCTCGATCGCTTCGAGCAGCGCCTGCCCCGCGAGATCCTCGGCGAGATCGAGATCTCCGACCCTGCGTGTCAGTGTCGCCACGATCTTGGCGGATTCGATCCGCCAGACCGCGTCGACGGCGCGGTGGACGTCCTCGGACGCCGACCGCGCCGCCGTGTCCGTCACGGTCGGCCCGCGACGGGCCGCTCGGTGCCCAGCTGCTCGCGCCATCCCGCTTCCTTCTGGACGTACTCGTTACTCTGATCGAACTCTTCCATCTCGGTCACTCGGCGCACCTCGAGCTTGCTGCCCGGCCCGAGCGGACAGCGTTTGGCCCATTCGGCGGCCTCTTCCTTGCTCGCGGTCTGGATGATCCAGAAGCCGGAGAAGAGTTCTTTGGTCTCCCCGTACGGGCCGTCCGAAACGAGCGGCGGATCGGAGTCGAAGTCGACGACGAACCCTTCTTCCGGCTCGGACAGACCCTCGCCCGCGAGCAGAACACCGGCCTTGATCAGCGATTCGTTGTACTTGCCCATCGCCGTGAGGATCTCGTCGAAATCCACGTTCTTCGAAGCTTCGATGGCCTGATCGGTCGCGCGCAGCACCAGCATGTACTTCATCGTGCCTCCTTCGTCGCGGGGGCCTTTGTGGTCCCTCTGTCCAGACGTCGAACGGACACGCCGTCGATCGACAGATGCCCCGAAAGTATTTTCTCGCGACCGAGCAGCGTCCGCCCGCAGAACAGCGCAGGGCCGGTCGGGAATCCCGACCGGCCCGGCGTCACGCCGATGACAGTTCAGGCGACCTGTTCCAACCGGTTGCGATCGTCGAGACATTTGACGAAGGGCGCGAGCACCACCGCGACGAGCGCGATGCAGCCACCGACGACGAATGCCTTCTGTGTGCTGACGCGAGCGCACCGGCCTGGCCGGCGGCGGACGCGGCATCGGCGCGGACCGAGTCGTCGACACCGCGCAGGCCGAAGCAGCTCAGAAGTGCGGCGACCAGTCGTCGTGGACGAGGAGTAGTCGTCGAACCTCTAGGCTGTCCGCCATGGCTACGCTTCGAGACGCCCAGAAGAAGCTCACGAGACAGCTTCTGCTGGACAAGGGGCTGGAACTGTTTCAGACCAAGGGATACTG
>NZ_JAUZMZ010000344.1:0-1839 GCF_036327435.1 Rhodococcus chondri
CTCGTGGCGCCGGGCGAGTTCTACGGGCCCGGTGGGGTGTTGCACGTGCGGATCGCACTGACGGCCACGGACGAACGGATCGCGGCCGCCGCGCGTCGGCTCGCCTGACACTCCGGCACGAACCTCCGGCGCCGACCGCACCCACGGCTCGTCTGCGGACCGGACGCCGGTCTCGCCGGTACATTGGCGCTCGTGAGCACATCCGGCGACGATCCACGCTTGTGGGTGTTCTACGCCGCCCTGGTGGTGTTGACGGTCGTGTCCGCGTCGCGCGCTTCGGCCGGCAGAGGTGGGCGCGACCGGTGGTCGGGGTGGTGGCCCCCGCCGATCGCCGCGGTCGCGGTGTGGGCCGTCGTCGCCATGGCGTCGTTGTCGCGCCTGCTGTTCCCGTCCCTGCCGGGCACGTTCCGACGCGACCCGGTGCGCACCCGCGACGAGGGGGAGTGGTGGCGCGTGTTCAGTTCGGCGTTGATCCAGGACGGCGGCGTTCTCGACATGATCGTCGCCCTCGTGTTCCTGGCCGTCGTTGCCGCGGTGAGTGTGCGGATCTGGGGATGGTATCGAGCGGTCGCGCTGCTGCTCGTGGGGCAACTGCTGTGGGGTCTGTTCACGACGTTCGTGTCGCCGTCGGTCGGGGCGGGAACCCTCGGCGCGACCCTGGCGCTGGCGGGGTCGGTCGCGGGCCTGTGGCCGGTCGTCGGGGCACGGCACCGCCTGCTCGCCGCGGCAGCGGCCACCTTCGTGCTCGGCGCCGCGCTGGTGGCGTTCGACGACGCGCACGGAGTGGCCGTCCTGATCGGCATGCTGCTCGGCGCGGTGCTCGGGACGGTGTTACCGCCGCCGCGGCCGACGGTGCCCACCGCGCCGATGGCCCGTCGGGGCGCCGCATCCTGACTGCCGTGAGCGGCCGCACGGCGGTATGGAATCGTGGCTGCTGTGTCTGCACTGCTTCGTTCGCTGAATCCCCTTGCCGTCGCACGCGGTGACGACGTACCCGACGCTGTCCGTATCGACGGTCATACCCTCTCGCGCTGCGACCTTCTCGGCGCCGCCACGGCCGCCGCGGCGCGAGTGGCCCGGGCCGACCGGGTCGCCGTCCTCGCGACACCGACCGCGACGACGATCGTGTCGATCGTCGGATGTCTGCTCGCCGGCGTGACCGTGGTCCCGGTGCCGCCGGACTCCGGCCCGGCCGAACTCGCCCACATCCTGAAGGACTCCGGGGCGCAGGCATGGGTGGGCGCCGCGCCCGCCACCCGTGCTCCGGAGGTACCCGAGCTGCCGGTGGTGCCCATCCGGCTGCACGCCCGCGACTGGCATCACGTGCCCGAACCGAACTCGGCGGGAACGGCGTTCGTGCTCTACACCTCCGGGACCACGGGCGCACCGAAGGGGGTGCTGCTGAGCCGCCGCGCGATAGCTGCGGGGATCGACGCGCTGGCACGTGCCTGGAACTGGACGGCAGACGACGTGCTCGTGCACGGGCTGCCGCTGTTCCACGTGCACGGGCTGATCCTCGGTGTGCTCGGCCCGCTGCGGGTCGGCAGCCGGCTGATCCACACGGGTAAACCGACACCGCAGGCATACGCGGACGCACACGGCACCCTCTACTTCGGGGTGCCGACGGTGTGGACCCGAGTCGTCGAGGACGAGGAGTCGGCGCGGAAACTGCGCGGCGCCCGGCTGCTTGTGTCGGGGAGCGCCCCGCTGCCCGTGGCGGTGTTCGCGCGGGTGCGCGAACTGACGGGCCTGACGCCCATCGAGCGGTAGGGCATGAGCGAACCGATGCGGACCCTGTGCAGCCGAGGGGACGGCGAGCGCCGGCCGGGATGGGGGGGA
>NZ_JAUZMZ010000345.1:0-1837 GCF_036327435.1 Rhodococcus chondri
GCGGCGGCCGGGGCCCCCCGCCGGGCCCCCGCGTCGTCATCTCGGCGTCGTCGACCAGCACGTCGAGCACGCCGTTCGCGACGTCGAGGCGAATGCGGTCGCCGTCGC
The DNA here is from genome assembly GCF_036327435.1 of Rhodococcus chondri. Taxonomy (NCBI): domain Bacteria; kingdom Bacillati; phylum Actinomycetota; class Actinomycetes; order Mycobacteriales; family Nocardiaceae; genus Rhodococcus; species Rhodococcus chondri. Next base: position 109 of record NZ_JAUZMZ010000345.1, read on the forward strand.
GGACGAATGCGATCGGGCCGCCGTCGACGGCTTCGGGCGCGACGTGCCCGACACACAGGCCCGTGGTGCCGCCGGAGAACCGTCCGTCGGTGAGCAACAGGACGTCCTTGCCCAGCCCGGCGCCCTTGATGGCGCCGGTGATGGCAAGCATTTCCCGCATGCCCGGCCCACCCTTGGGGCCTTCGTAACGGATGACGACAACGTCGCCGGCGGTGATGGTGCCGTCCTCGAGCGCATCCATCGCGGCGCGTTCGCGCTCGAAGACCCGCGCGGTGCCCTCGAATACGGATTCGTCGAATCCCGCGGACTTCACCACTGCGCCGCCGGGAGCGAGGCTGCCCCGCAGGATCGTGATGCCGCCGGTGGGGTGGATGGGATCGTTCAGCGCGCGGAGCACCTTGCCGTCCGGGTCGGGCGGGGCGATGCCGGCGAGATTTTCCGCGACGGTCTTCCCGGTGACCGTCATGCAGTCGCCGTGCAGCAGACCCGCATCGAGCAGCGCTTTCATGATGACCGGCACGCCGCCGATGTGGTCGACATCTTTCATCACGTGCCGGCCGAACGGTTTGACGTCGGCAAGATGGGGGACACGCGCCCCGACACGGACGAAATCGTCGAGGGTGAGGTCGACGTCGGCTTCGTGGGCGATGGCGAGGAGGTGCAGGACGGCGTTGGTGGAGCCGCCGAACGCCATGACCACGGCGATCGCGTTCTCGAAAGCTTCCTTGGTGAGGATGTCCGACGCGGTGAGGCCGAGCCGCAGCATCTCGACGACGGCTTGGCCGCTGCGGCGGGCGTAACCGTCGCGCCGCCGGTCGGTGGCGGGCGGGGACGCGCTACCGGGCAGCGACATGCCCAGCGCTTCGGCCGCGCTCGCCATGGTGTTCGCGGTGTACATGCCGCCGCACGCCCCCTCTCCGGGGCAGATGGCGCGCTCGATCGCGTCGAGATCGCCCTCGGACATCAGGCCGCGTGCACACGCCCCGACGGCCTCGAACGCGTCGATGATCGTCACGTCGCGCTCGGTGCCGTCGGAGAGTTTCGCGATGCCCGGCAGGATCGTTCCCGCGTACAGGAAGACCGAGGCCAGGTCGAGCCGCGCGGCAGCCATGAGCATCCCCGGCAGCGACTTGTCGCAGCCGGCGAGCAGCACTGAACCGTCGAGGCGCTCGGCCTGCATCACGGTTTCGACGCTGTCGGCGATCACTTCGCGGGAGACGAGGGAGAAATGCATGCCCTCGTGACCCATGGAAATGCCGTCGGACACCGAGATGGTGCCGAATTCGAGTGGATAGCCACCACCCGCGTGCACCCCGTCCTTGACGGCCTTGGCGAGCCGATCCAGCGACAGGTTGCAGGGTGTGATCTCGTTCCACGACGAGGCGACACCGATCTGAGGTTTCTGCCAGTCGTCGTCCCCCATGCCGACGGCACGGAGCATGCCGCGCGAGGCGGTCTTCTCCATGCCGTCGGTGACGTCGCGGCTGCGCGGTTTGAGGTCGGGCTGATCGCTCATCGGGGTCCTTGCGCTCGGGGATCGCGACCGGTCAGGGCGATCAGGCGGTCCTGTACGGGGGCGTCGTCGGAGATCGGTACGGGTGCGGCGAACAGCCCACTGGCGGCGAGCATGTCGCGTTGGGGTTCGATCTCGGCCCACACCGCTTCGACCAGCGCAGAGTCGAGCCGGTCGTCGGCGCCGACGGCGCGGGCGAGATCCCACGTGTGGACG
>NZ_JAUZMZ010000346.1:0-1785 GCF_036327435.1 Rhodococcus chondri
GTGTTGATGAACAACCCGATCATCGTTTCCACCCCGGGCAGCTGCGGGGGGCGCCCGGAGACGGTGGCGCCGAACACGACGTCGGTGCGGCCGGTGAGCGCGCCGAGCACCAGCCCCCACGCGGTCTGGACGAGGGTGTTGACGGTCACGCCGCGGGCCGCGGCGACCGCGTCGAGGCGGGCGGACAGCTCCGCGCCCAGGTCGAGGTCGAGGTCCTCGGAGATCCCCGCGGACCGTTCGGGGCGGTGCTCGGGGGCGAGCAGGGTCGGTTCGTCGATGCCGGCCAGGGCGTGGCGGTACGCGGCGAGGGAGGCGGCGGTGTCCCGGGCGGTGAGCCAGGTCAGGAACGTGCCGTAGCTGCGGGGCCGATCGAGGACGGTGGTGTCGCCGTCGGTGGCGTACAGCACGAGCAGTTCGCGCAGCAGCACCGGGGTGGACCAGCCGTCGAGCAGCAGGTGGTGGTTGGTCAGGGCGAGCAGGTGCCGGTCCGGGGCGGTGTGCACGACGGTCACGCGCAGCAGCGGTGCGGTCGCGGTGTCGAAGCGGGTGCGGCGATCGGTGTCGAGCAGTCGGGTCGCGGCGGCCTGCGGGTCGGGGTCGTCGGTGGTGTCGGCGACGGTGAACGGCACGTCGACGTGGCTGGGAACGACCTGCAGGTAGCCGTGCTCGGGGTGGGCGGTGAACGCGGCCCGCAGGTTGGGGTGCCGTTCGAGCAGCAGCGCCATCGCGCGGCGCAGCCGCGGCACCTCGACGGTGCCGCGCGTGTCGAGGACCAGTTGCACGATGTAGGCGTCGGGGTCGGGCCCGGCGAGCAGGGCGTGGAAGAGCAGCCCGGTTTGCAGGGGCGCGGTGGGCCACACCGTTTCCAGCGGCCCGTAGCGCTGCTCGAGACCATCGATGTCGTCCTGGTCGAGGCGGACGAGGGGCAGGTCGGTGGGGGTCAGTCCCCCGGCCTGCGGGTGCCGGATGTGGCGGGCCAGGGCGGTCGCGGCGTCGGTGAAGCGGTGGCTCAGCGCGGTGACCGCGCCGCGGTCGAGCAGACCGGTGGGGTACGAGAAGTGCACGTGCAGCGTCGGCCCGTCGGGGGTGTCGACGGTGACGGCGTTGATGTCGACCACGGCGGCGGCGGCCATGTCGGGGCTCTGCGCCCCGCCCCGGTCGAAGCCGGGGATGGGCAGCCACGGGGTGTCGGCGGTGGTGTCGGCGCCGGCGGTGGGCCGGCCGAGGTAGTTGAAGCTGATCTGCGGGGTGGCGCCGGGTGCGAGGGCGGCGGCGGTGTCCGGGTGGAGGTAGCGCAGCAGCCCGTAGCCGATGCCGTGGTCGGGGACGGCGGCCAGGTGTTCCTTGACGGTTTTGACGGCGCGTCCGGCGGCGGGACCGGCGGCGAACGCGTCGTCGAGGTCGATGCCGGTCAGGTCCAGCCGCAGCGGGTGGATGGTGGTGAACCAGCCGACGGTGGCGGCCAGGTCGGCGCCGGGGACGGCGTCGGTGTCGCGGCCGTGACCTTCGACGTTGAGCAGCACCACGGTGCCGGTGTCGCCGCGGCCGCGGCGCCACGCGGTCACCGCGAGGGCGAGCGCGGTGAGCAGGGCATGGTCGACGGTGCCGTGGAACGCGGCGGGCACGGTGGTGAGCAGCGTCTCGGTGACGGCGGTGGGCAGCGCGGTGGCGACGGTGGCGACGGTGGCGTTGGTGTCGCGGGCCGGGTCGAAGGGCCGGTCGCCGAGCGGGGGTTCGTCGACGGTGACGGTGTCGCGCCAGAAGTCGAGTTCGCGGCGGCGGTCG
>NZ_JAUZMZ010000347.1:0-1780 GCF_036327435.1 Rhodococcus chondri
GTCGCAACATCTCAAGGTGTTGCGCGATGCCGGCTTCGTCCGTGTGCACAAGGACGGCACCCGCCGCCTCTATCGGCTGGATCCGGCGCCGCTGACCGCACTCGAGGACTGGATGGCCGGCCTGCGCCCGCTGCCGGCCCCCGCCCTGGACGCGCTCGGCACCGAAATTGCACGCGGCAAGAGGGAACGCCGGAGGCGGACCGCCACCACCGACGAGAAACACAGGAGAAGCTCATGAAGGACGCCCGGACACAGATCGATGCAGTCCGCCGCACCGTGGGACGTCGCGCCCTCGACACCGGCGAAGCATCGGTGGTGACGATCTCGCGCAGCTACCCGACCACCGTCGACGACCTCTGGGACGCATGTACCGATCCCGAGCGGATTCCGCGATGGTTCCTGCCCGTCACCGGAGAGTTGCGCGTCGGCGGTCGATACCAACTGGAAGGCAACGCGGGCGGCGAAATCCTGACGTGCGACCCGCCGCACAGCTTCACCGCGACGTGGGAGTTCGCCGGGGCCACGAGCTGGATCGAGGTCGGGATCGCCGCCGATGCTCATGGCGGCGCCCGGCTCGAACTGGCCCATATCGCGCACGCCGACGGCGACTTCTGGGAGCAGTACGGCCCCGGAGCGGTCGGAATCGGCTGGGAAGGTGGATTCTTGGGACTGGCCCTGTATCTGGAATCGGGATCGGCCGTCGATCCGGCCGAGTTCCAGCAGTGGGCGACCTCGCCCGAGGGAGTTCGCTTCCATACCGCGAGCGGCAACGGCTGGTACGACGCGGACGTCGCCTCGGGTACCGACGCCGAACAGGCCCGTGCTCGCGCCGACCGCACGATCGCGTTCTACACCGGGACCTGAGAGATCCCCGCCCGCCGGTGTGTCGCCGCCGGCGGGCGTTGGCCACCGACACGGCAGGAACACGACGCCTGTGACAGCGACCACCTCGGCGCGGTACGTTGGTGTAACTCTGAGAACTACTCACCGGTAGGGGTTCGATATGGCTGCTCCGAGCGCTGCGACCTTCGCGCGGCTCGCCGATCTCATCGCGATCGCCGACGCATCCGACCGGCCGACGCGTCCCGTCGTCGAGGCCTTCAGCGGTCGCGAGATCGCGACCGTGCCCGTCGGCACCGCCGCCGACGCCGAGGCCGCCATCGATCGCGCGCGCAAAGCGCAGGTCGCGTGGGCGAACACCCCGGTCGAGAAGCGTGCGGAGATCTTCCACCGCTATCGCGAGCTGGTGATCGCCCGCCGCGACGAACTGATGGACATGGCGCAGGCCGAGACCGGCAAGTCCCGCAGCTCCGCGCAGGAAGAGGTCCTCGACATCGCGATGACCGCCCGCTACTACGCGCGCAACGCCGCGAAGCTGCTGCGCCCGCGGCGTGCGACAGGCATGCTGCCGGGCCTGACGAAGACGGTGGTGCGGCACCATCCCAAGGGCGTCGTCGGCATCATCGCCCCGTGGAACTACCCGATGACGCTCGCGGTCTCCGACGCGATCCCCGCGCTGCTCGCGGGCAACGCCGTCGTGCTCAAACCCGACAGCCAGACCCCGTACTGTGCGCTCGCGGTCGCCGAACTGCTCTACGAGGCCGGCCTGCCGCGCGAGGTCTTCGCCGTCGTCCCCGGGCCGGGTTCGGTGGTGGGCACCGCGCTCGTCTGCGACTCGGTGTACTTGAGCAGTCCGTCCGCGCCGTGTCGGCGGCCCACCCCGGAGATCCCCATGCCGCCCATGGGTGCGTCGGTGCTCCCCCAGGCTGGTGCGTAGCCT
>NZ_JAUZMZ010000348.1:0-1695 GCF_036327435.1 Rhodococcus chondri
GCTCGCCCCCTCCGGCGGCAGCGGGGCAAGCCAGCCGTGCTGCGCGCACAACACCCGGTCGGCGGGAAGCAGCGCCAGTGCGCCACCGCCCGTGCCCTGCCCGAGAAGCACCGAGACGGTGGGTGTCCGCAGTGTCACGAGATCTGCGAGACACCGGGCGATCTCGGGTGCAAGCCCGCGTTCTTCGGCTTCTCTCGACAGCGACGCGCCGAGCGTGTCGATCACGAGCACGAGTGGTAACCGGAGTTCTTCGGCGAGATGCATCGCGCGGCGTGCCGCACGCAGAGCGCCGGGACCCATGGCCACGGCGGCGGACTGGCCGCTTCGATCCTGCCCGAACAGCACGCAGGATACGCCGCGGAACCGAGCGAGCGAGAGCCGCACAGTACGGTCGGATTCGCCTTCGCCGGTACCGGACAGGAGGACCTGCGCCGACGCGGCATGCCGCAGCAGGTGACGGATGCCGGGGCGCTCGGGCCGGCGGGTGAGCATCACCGACTGCCAGGCCGGCACGTCCGGGACATCGTCGACCGATGTGACGGCCCGTGTGGCGCTCGTGTCGGGCCGATCGGGTTCGACGAGGACCCGCAGCAACCGGTGCACGACCTGGCGCACCCCGTCGAGTGGCACGACACCGTCGATCACGCCACGTCGGTAGAGGTTCTCGGCGGTCTGCACGCCCTCGGGGAAATCCTCCTGGTAGAGCGCCTGGTAGACGCGGGGGCCGAGGAAACCGACGAGTGCGCCCGGCTCGGCAGCGGTGACGTGCCCGAGAGAACCCCACGAGGCGAACACTCCACCGGTCGTCGGATTCCGGAGATACACCGCATACCCGAGATGTGCGGCCTTGTGCGCGGCCACGGCGGCGGCAATCTTCACCATCTGCACGAATGCGAGCGTTCCCTCCTGCATACGCGTGCCACCGGAGGTGGGTGAGGCGAGCAGCGGCAGACCTTCGGCGGTGGCACGTTCGACGGCGGTGACGATACGTTCGGCGGCGGCCACTCCGATCGACCCGGCCAGAAAGGCGAACTCGCAGGCGATCAGTGCGACACGGCGCCCGTGCACGGTGCCGACGCCGGTGAGGACCGCTTCGTCGACACCGGACTTCTGCGCCGCGCGGTCGAGGTCGGCGCGGTACGACTCGTCGGCGTGGACCTCGACCGGCGGTACGTCCCACGACGTGAAGCTGCCCGCATCGAGTACTCCGTCGATGAACTCCTGTGCCGAAATCCTGCTGCCGGCCACGTCGCCTCCGCCTCGTCTGTCGGTTTTCGTCAACCTATACGAGGAGAGTTGCGCGTCCGCTGTGCGTCCCGCTCGGCCAACGCCCTGAGATTGAGGAGTTGCTTGCGCATCATCACGAGGTCACCCCACTCGAGTGCGCGGGATCTGAGACCGAGCCCGCGGGGTTCCGGGTACGCGATGCGGCAGACCAGTCGAGATCCGGCCGGATGGGGCTCGGCAGCGTAGGTGAGGCACACGTCGCCGAAGAGGCGACGCGGGCCCCCTCGGGTGCGGCCGGTCCACTGCACACCGGGCACCACGGACACCACGTCGAAGATCTGGATGCGCTGACCGACATGTACGGTGTCGGCCCCCGGGGTCAGTTCCGTCGGGCTGTGTCGGCCCAGGTTGTCGATCCAGTCGTATGAGTACGGCGCAACTGCGATCTGGCAGATCCACCGCCATACG
>NZ_JAUZMZ010000349.1:0-1688 GCF_036327435.1 Rhodococcus chondri
TCTCCGGCTTCGACGCCGACGACGGAGTGTCCCGGTTCGATCTGCAGGTCACCGTCGCCGAAACCGCTGGTGTCGCGGATACCGCCGGGGGGGTTGGAGATCGACCTCACTTACGCGACCGATCTGTTCGACGAGGCGACGGTGGCGGCCTTCGGCATCCGATTCCGCCGGGTGCTCGAGGCGGTCACGGCGGATCCCGCCATCACCGTCGGCGACGTCGAAGTCCTCGACACCGCCGAGCGTGCGGCCTTGGTCGGGTCGTCCCGGATCGGCGAGGTTGCGCACCGCGCGTCCCGTGGCCCGGTGTGGACGTCGACGCTGCCGAACCTCATCGCCGAGGCGGTGGCGAAGAACCCGAACGGTGTGGCGGTCAAGTACGGAGACCGCGAAATGACCTACCGGGAAGTCGACGAGCGGTCGTCTCGCCTTGCCCGGGTCCTGCTCCGGCGCGGGATCGGTTCGTCGGATCTGGTCGCGATCGCCGTGCCCCGGTCGATCGAGTCGGTGCTCGCGGTGTGGGCGGTCGCCAAGACCGGCGCGGGGTACGTGCCCGTGGATGTGAACTATCCGGCCGACCGGGTGGCGAACATGATCGACGACTCGGGCGCGGTCCTCGGTCTGACGCTCGCGGCGCATGCCGCGGCGTTGTCGGACGCGGTCGACTGGTGGGTCCTGGACGACGACGACTTCCTGGCGCGCTGCGCCGACGAGTCCGGGGAGCCGGTGACGTACCGCGATCTGCCGGCCCCGATCCGTTCCTCGCAGGTCGCGTACGTGATCTACACATCGGGTTCGACCGGACGACCCAAGGGCGTGAGCGTGACCCACGCGGGTCTGCACAACTTCTGCGTCGAACAGTACGAGCGCTATTCGCCGACCGAGCGGTCGCGTGTCCTGCACGTTGCGTCGCCGAGTTTCGACGCGTCGGTGCTCGAGTTGCTGCTGGCGCTCGGCAGTGCGGCGACCATGGTGATCTCGCCTCCGGATGTCTTCGGCGGAGCCGCGCTCGCCGATCTGATCCGGCGCGAGTCGGTGACACACGCATTCATCACACCGATGGTGCTGGCATCGATGGACCCGGCCGGGCTCGAGTCGTTGCAGCACCTCGTCGCCGGTGGCGAGGCCGTGTCCGGCGACATCGTGGAGCGGTGGGCACCGGGAAGGTCGCTGTACAACGGTTACGGCCCGACCGAGACCACGATCATGTCGAACATCTCCGAACCGATGACGCCCGGAGCGCCGATCACGATCGGCGGTCCGATCCGCGGCATGCGTGAACTCGTGCTCGACAGCCGGCTGCGTCCGGTGCCCGTCGGAGTACCCGGCGAGCTGTACATAGCGGGAGTTCAGCTGGCGCAGGGATACCACGAGCGCCGCGGGCTCACCGCGGACCGGTTCGTGCCGGATCCGTACGGGTTCCCGGGGCAGCGTATGTACCGCACCGGCGACGTCGTGACGTGGACGCCGGACGGGGAGATCGCCTATGTGGGGCGCAGCGACTTCCAGGTGAAGATCCGTGGTCTGCGCATCGAACTCGGGGAGATCGATGCGGCATTGGCCGCGCATCCGTCGGTCGATGTCGCCGCGACGGTCGCGCACAAGGATGGGGAATCGGCATCCGCGCAGCTCGTCGGTTATGTGCTGCCGGTCGCGGGGGCGCAGATCTACACAGCAGAACTGAAGGAGTT